>JAGQUY010000096.1 GCA_020438245.1 Bacteroidota bacterium | reverse complement strand
CCGCTTTTATATATTGGGCGCCGCTTGAAACACGCAGCTTCGGTTGCGGTCGGGGACCGAGTTTTTTGAAACGCATCCATAGCTCAATTGGTAGAGCAGCGGACTCTTAATCCGGAGGTTCTAGGTTCGATTCCTAGTGGATGCACAAACGGAGGCACTTTTGAAAGTGCCTTTTTTTATTCCAGCGCATTTCCGTTTCAGATTTCTATCTTGGTGCAGATTCACCCGGTTGCAGATGATGGCGCGCTGAGTCACCAGACTACCGGTTTCAAGTTCTATTCGGTAGAGCGATCTCTTGTATTTTGCAGCATGGAAAGGATCGGCAGGCCGAACAAGGACACCAAGCCGGCTGCCACAAAAGAAACTCCATATCCGACGTGCGCAACACCCCTCCCCATGGCCGCCGTTGCCCAGAATTCGCAGGCATTTGTCGCTCCCATGAACGCGCTAAACTGAGTTGCCCCAAATCGCCGATCCGTCAACTGCATAAACATCGCGTACGAGCCCGCAGTGAACAGGCCAATCGCGGCATAGAGGCAGATGAGTAAAACCGCCTCAACCTCCGGACCCCAATCGAGAAGAACGCCCAAGGCCAGTAGCAAAACCAGACCGGCAATGCCTAACAGAGACATCCGAAGACTGCTGAATGTTCCTTTCTTGTCAGTCCACCATCCGCCGAAAGCGGCCCCGGCCGCCATCGCAATAATGACTGGAGCGGCAAAAAACATTCCAACCGTTTCGCCTGAGAAATGAAGATCAACCAAAAAGGGTCCAGCCACCGAGCCAACACCTTCAAAAGCACATCCGCCTATTATTGCGAATAAGAGTCCAAGAATAGATGACCGTTGAAAGGACATTCGTTTTATGGAAGTCAGAAAAGTTGCCGGACTGACCCTCCTGGATTCGACAATTGGCTCTTGAACAAAAATCCACAGGAGCCCCGCGGATAACCAGAGAAGCCCTGCAAGGCTCGCCACAATTGCATGGAAACCGAACCATCCTATGAGCATCAAACTTCCGCCACCCAGGATGGATCTTCCCGTCAGCATGCCGATCTGCATCCAACCGTTTATTCTTCCACGTTCGTTAGCCGGTACCGTGGCAATGGCCAGTGCGTCTATGGCGGCGTCCTGCGTTGAAGCTGCCATGGCATGCAGGAAAAGCAGTAGCGCAGCTGTTTCAAATTGGGTTTCAGGGTCGATGACAAGCAGCGGAGCCAGCGCGGCACCCATCAAAAACTGCATCAAAAGGATCCATGATTTATAGGTCCATCGGTCGTTGCGCAAAACGTCAATAGCGGGTGCCCAGAGGAATTTAAGGGTCCAAGGCAACACCAGAAATGCTGTCAACGTTGTGATCTGTTCGATTGGTAGGTTCCGAAGGCGCAGAAATGCCGGCATGGCCCACCAAACGAATCCGATAGGTGCACCTTCCGTGAAGTACAGAACACCAAATGTCCACGCTCTGCCGGATTTGGATTGCAGGAAATTCACACAATGAACCTTGATTGTTAATGGCGAATGCGGTAACGTGCCAGGAATGAAGTTAACCTTTTGGCGTTTACTTCAAAGAGTCAGTTCAGACCGGGGGACGAAAGGCTTCGACGGGTCTAGGTGACTAAGGGTTGCATGCCGAGCGTTTTCCGTGTGCTCGTTAACCAAACGGTAAAAAAAGAAACAACAACAACGCATACGCGTTGGCTGCTTAAGAGTTAATTCTCTGCAGTCCGTCCTAGGTTACTCTCGTTGATCGGGGTTTCTTAAGGCGTCATAATTAGATCGACTAGCTGAAGAGTCCCGGCCCGGGGCGCTGACGCGAAACTCAATGGGCTCGTTCATTCGCTTTTCGCCGGCTTTTGATGGGTGAACTAAAACAAAAAACCCGGCTACGCATGTAGAAGTCTTTAGGTTCTTATTCTCGGACACGGGTTCAATTCCCGTCGTCTCCACATTTACAAAATTCACGATCTTCGGGTCGTGAATTTT
>JAGQUY010000095.1 GCA_020438245.1 Bacteroidota bacterium | reverse complement strand
CCATCGAACCGGAGGTGTCGATCATTAGTAATAGGTCTATTGTGGCGGCTTCGCCGATGGAGGTGACAGTCATTTCAGTGCTGTTGATGCCCACCACCTTCAGGAACGCGAACTCAATATCTGCAGTTGCGGTCACTTCCACAAGTTTGCGATTTTCGACCGGGTTGCCTTCGGGGTCGGGATTGCACAATTGAGGACGGTCTACAGTGTCTTCACAGGTATGAATGACCACATTGTTCACATTGTTGAATTGGTTGATGCTCAAAAAACTCCAGACGGCGTTTTCCATGGCTTGTATGTTCAAGTCGCCGGTATTTGGGTCTGGGCGGAATTCCTGCGCTGCGGCAATGGCAGCGGCATCCACGCTTCGCTTAAGTTTGCCGTATTCGATCATCAACATGCCGGTATCGATCACCAACCCGGCGACGGCAACCAGTCCAATAAACGCGAATGTGATAATAATGATGGCCTGTCCACGCTCTTTTTTATGCAGATCGGCACTACTGAATAATCGTTTCATAAGCGGCTAACCCTGGTCGAAAGGTTTTGCATAAATTGTTGGCATCACGACAGAGATGTAAAGCATGGTGGGGTTTCCAGGAGAGAAGAAAGGCTCTGTCCAGGGCATGTGGAGTGTGCCTTCGTACCCATAATACAACTCAATGATCAGGAGCCCCGCGTCGGCGGGTTCCTGTCCATTGGCGGTTACAAACGCCTCGATGTTCTCATCGGAAAAATTGCTGGGTGGATCAGTAGCGCCAAACTCTTTGTAATAAAGACCATCGGAAAACCTTTGGATGCCTACTATTGTGTCAGGGTCGGTGCTTTCGTCTACTTCCACTCCGATCAAGGAAATCAAAATATTATCTCGGTCTGGAAGCAGGATAATTTGTCGGCTTTCTGGATCGTCGGAGGGGGCGAGTTGGTCTATGACGTAGGCGGCGGCATCCTGAAAGAATGCCGGGTTAATCGTATTATCCGCGTTGAAAGGATTGACCGTACTGTAACGACGTGCCGCAGTACGCGCGGCGTCTTGCAGCGAGAGGTAAGTATTCAGCATAAAGCCGTATTCCACCATGCCGGTAAACAGCATAATGAGCACTGGCAGGGAAATAGCAAATTCAACCAGGCTTTGCGCTCGCCGCTGGTTTTTGTTTTTATTGAAGAGTGAGAAAAATTTCTTAATTAATGGTTTCATTTGCTCACAAAAAATTTCTATTTCAAAATCGGCAAATACAATTAGAACTTGTCTCAAAAATCACAAATTTGCGTGGAAAATTCGGTGTTCGGCTTCTTTGAGATGAATTCAGAAATGGTGGGATTTGGTGCCGGGTGTTGATGAAGGCTTTTGTATTTGTCGGGTTGTTTTTTGACACACACTAATCCGATTAAATTTGATTACATTATAAACGACTTTTGACCCGTCTGAAACGCGCAAGCAATCTGCAATATTATCACTTTTGTAAGAAATTTAGGGGTGTGTGGGCTGGTCTGGCTTGAAATCCAGTTGTGCGGTTTCGATATTTGCCGTGGCTAGAAAGTTGACTGCATTTTCATCGCTGCGATATGCCACGCTGTAGACGATGCGGGAGATGCCGGCGTTGATGAGCGCCTTGGTGCAATTGATGCACGGCAGGTGTGTGACGTAGCAGGTGGCGTCTCTGGTGGAGACGCCGTGCAGCGCCGCCTGAATGATGGCATTCGTCTCGGCGTGAATGGTGCGGACGCAGTGACCATCTACCATCAAATGTCCGGCTTCGTCGCAATGCTCCTGACCGGCGGGTGAGCCGTTGAAGCCGGTGGTCAGGATGCGTTTATCCCGCACGATGACACAGCCGACAAAGGCGCGGTCGCAGGTGCTGCGTTCCGAAACTGCATAGGCGATCTTGATGAAATACGAATCCCAATCGGGGCGCATGGTTTTCTCCGTAGCGTGAAGGTTTAGGCGATTTTAACCCGTCTGTCGGCTGGGGAGTAGCCTTTTGATATGAACGGGGTTTTATAAGGAAAGGAGTAGTGAGCCATGCCTGAGAATTTACCAAGTATATCGTTTTATGACAGGCCCAACGTCGAAAAGCAGGTCATTCCGATCGGCGAAGGTGTGCCCCTCGGTTTGGAAGGGGTGTACAACCCCGAGGTCCGGATCGGAGGCGCTTATGGTTCATGGGGCGACAGCTACAGCAATTCCAATTTACCGTCGCTGGTCGAGCGTCGTCTGGGCGCGCCTCTCGGTCAGGATGATATCCTGAACCTTTCAGAGCTGGGGTTTGATTACCGGCAGCACATCCAGGAGTTGGATGAAAACCAGCACCTCGAACTGGAACTGGAAGTGGGTGTGCGGCTGCTGAAGAA
>JAGQUY010000094.1 GCA_020438245.1 Bacteroidota bacterium | reverse complement strand
GTCCTAGGCCACTAGACGATGGGGACAAAAATTTGCGAGGCCATGATACAAAAGTAGCCTTCGCATTGCAAGAAAATTCTCTTCAAATAAAAAGTCATCCTGAATAATCCAGAAGGATGACTTTTTGGGGGTGACTGAGGGGTCTCGAACCCCCGGCCTTCAGGGCCACAACCTGACGCTCTAACCAACTGAGCTACAGCCACCATGTACGGGCGAGCAATATAGACATGGGCCCAATTATTTGCAAGGGAAACGTAGGTAAGCCGCACAGAATCCCTTCCGGATTCTTTATACTTTCGCGTCTTGGCGATTAGAGATGCTTGTTTGTATCAGAGGCAGCGAGTTTTGCCTTGATCCATACTTCAAACTTTCCAGGTTCAATGCGCGCTCCCCTTCTGCTGGGGTTAGACGTGGAACCAAGAGGCGGACCCCCGGGTCTACCGGCGCCTGCCTCGCCAAGATTTCCCCCGCGATCAGGCCGCTTAAAAGCGTTGAGTTCCAGGCCCAGCGATATCCATTTGCCTGGTTTGGTGCCTACGAAATACGGATAAAGCCCGCGATCCTGCAGTGGAAAACGAATCTCGTATACGAGCCGTTCCTGGTCAACGCGGACATGCACATCTACACCCGGCAGGTCACCGACGGAAATGCGTTCCTGACCAAAGATCTTCGGGCGAAGCAGCTCCATGCTTGAAAGCCGCTTCAAGAGCTGTTTGTCAAATTCTCCCGTCTTTGGTTTTTCCGGATTCCATTCCGGCCGGCCGCCCACCGGATATTTCAATCCCATCACTTTTTCGTGTCGCGCCGTCGAATCAAACCAGACAGTGAATCCCTGTAAGAGCATTTGGATACCCAGTTGCCTGTTGATGGGCACAAGACACACATACAGGTAGTCTCCATCATTTCGAATACCGGCGAGCAGTTGTTGTGTTTTGGCAGGTTCAACTGATCCTCCCATTCCGTTGAAAGGCCGTCGACGTTGACCGGATGCTCCGGCACATTCCATCGGGTAGCCAAAGTCGTCGTTCCGCCGCATGACACCGCGGCGATCAGAAACAGACTGTACACGTATTGCATGGGGGCTGACCTTTTTGTTTTTGACGCATTGGAATCGCGGTGGGTTTAATGGTAGTCCGGTGCTGAGATAAATACTTGTGATTATTTTCGCGATTTTGTATCGTGTGCCCCTAATCGGAAAGGATTGAAATGATTAATAAAGATAGAATTCTCGAAGCGCTCAAACAGGTTCAGGATCCCGATCTGCACAAAGATATCGTGAGCCTCGGATTTGTTCAGGATATGGTGATCGACAAGGACAGTGTTTCTTTCAAGGTCGTGCTTACTACACCCGCTTGCCCCGTCAAAGACCTGCTCAAGCAACAGTGCATCGAGGCGGTCTCCCGACTCGACGGAGTCAAGCAGGTCAACGTGGAGATGACGGCGCAGGTCACGAACAAACGAGCCAACGATGGCCATTTGCTTGAAGGCGTGAAAAACGTCATCGCCGTTGCATCGGGTAAAGGTGGGGTTGGTAAGTCGACCGTGGCCACCAATCTTGCGGTCTCGCTTGGCATGCTGGGCGCGCGGGTTGGGTTGCTGGACGCAGATATTTATGGTCCGAGTATACCGTTGATGATGGGTGTTCACCAAAATCCGACGTCTTCCGACGGCAAGCATTTAGACCCCATGGAGAATCACGGCATAAAGATGATGTCCATCGGTTTTATGATGCCCGACGATCAGGCGCTTGTGTGGCGAGGGCCCATGGTGGCACAGGCGCTGACACAGTTGATGCGCGATGTCAACTGGGGAGAATTGGATTATCTCATCGTGGATATGCCTCCGGGAACCGGGGACGCCCAGCTGACCATGTCGCAGGCGATTCAGTTGACCGGCGCGGTGATTGTCACGACTCCGCAAGACGTTGCTTTGATCGACGCGCGTCGCGGAGTGGGGATGTTCCAAAAGGTTAACGTTCCTATTCTGGGTATCATCGAAAATATGAGCTATTACGTATGTCCAAAATGCAATCATCGGGCGGATATTTTTTCACACGGCGGAGGACAGAAGGCTGCGGAAAAATATGAAGTTCCGTTTTTAGGGGAGATTCCGCTGAATCTTGAGACGCGGATTGCGGGAGACGAAGGCAAGCCCATCGTTTCAGCAGCACCGGATTCACCCAATGGAAAAGCGTTTCGCGAGGTAGCACAAAATCTGGCGTCCATGATCAGTATCTTGCATCACGGCACGCCTGAAGATCAAGCAAAGGTTCTGGGTCAGAAGAAGTTCTTCGCAAATACTCGCTTGAAAGTAATTTAAGCCTCAATTGTCTTGTCGAGGAAGGAGTGTCTCAAGGCAGGTTGATCCAGACGCTTTTTTTCTTGGTGGACAGTCTGAGTTTGAAACTACCGAGGGTCCAGTACGATTCGCACGGTGGGCTTGTCCGCGAGTGAATTTTCTCCGGATTTAAATGTTGATTTATATGGTCAAGTGTTATATTATTGACGCCCCTGAATCCTATGGAGGATTAGGCTAATTGGTAAGTCAGCAGTCTTGAAAACTGCCGTCCGCAAGGACTTGGGGGTTCGAGTCCCTCATCCTCCGCAGACTCGGACCTGAATCAAAATTTTGGAGAGGTGGCCGAGTGGCTTAAGGCAGCGGTTTGCTAAACCGCCGTACGGTTGTAAAGCTGTACCGCGAGTTCAAATCTCGCCCTCTCCGCAAAAACCCCGGACAATTGTTCGGGGTTTTTCTATCTAGAGAACCATGTATTTCGTATATGTACTTTTTAGCGACAAACTGGACTGCCGTTACGTGGGCTCATGTAAAGATGTGCGTGAACGCCTCAAGCGGGACAATCAGGGCAAGAGTCGATTTACGAAAGGCGGTTTTCCACGGAAGCTTATGTACACAGAAAGCTACTCCAGTTTATCAGAAGCAAGACTCAGAGAGAGATTTCTTAAAACTGGCGTTGGTAGAAAATGGTTGGACGAAACCCTTAAGTGATTGCGGGTTCTGCGCCACAGACGCATCCCAG
>JAGQUY010000093.1 GCA_020438245.1 Bacteroidota bacterium | reverse complement strand
GCCCTATACCAAAAGGCGGTTGACGCCAATGATGTCACGACAGGCCTGAAGTATCTTGAATCCATTGATAAATTAAGACCGAACTCTTTGACTATTCTGAAACTGCTTTCAGAGGCATACTTGGTTACCGGCAGAACAACCGAAGCAATCGAAACACTGAAGCGGGCCATTTGGATCAATACTGGAATCATAAACGATAACTCCTTCGTGGACTTGGCCACGACGGGCAGTGCGTTACGACGCTTGTCCGATTCCCTTAGCCAGCAGAAGATTGTTTCGGATATCGTTTACGTTTTGAATGACAGTGCGTTTCATCCAGAAGGAATTGCATTTGACGAGGCCAGGCTGCGATTCATCTTTGGAAGTATTCGCACAAGTGTCATACGAGTTTGTTACAAAGACGGCACCATCGACGACTCTTTTTTCAAACCCAACGGACCGATGATGTGCATAATGGGTATGAAGATAGATCAGGATCGGAATCGCTTGCTGGTTTCGACGGCTGCCATGCCTGAAAATGTCCTGTTTTCAGAAGAAACAGATGGCTGGTCCGGGGTTGTAGCGTTTGATCTTGATTCTGGCAGGGAGCTTGGGCGTGTCATTGGTCCGGGTCGCCATGTTTTTGGTGACTTGGTTCTGGATCGACGCGGCAATGTTTACATAAGTGATAGCAGGGACCCAGTCATTTACCTCTGGAATTTGGGCAAGAATCACCTAGATACATTGATCGTTCTGCCTGACGCTTGGAATTTACAGGGAATTGCAATTTCCGAGGATGACCATATTGTTTTTGTAACTGACTATATAAGTGGTATTTATCGAATAAACTTGAGGGACAACCTCATCACGCACATTGGTCAGAATGTGCCAGGTTTGAGGGGATCGGACGGCCTGTATCTTTCAGATCACTTCCTCATAGCGATTCAAAATGGCGTTTTCCCCCGGCGGGTCTTGCGAATTAAACTGAATGACAACTTGGAAGACATCGTATCTGTGCAGGTACTTGACAATAACCTGCCGTATCAAGGAGAGCCGACATTGGGATGTATTATCAACGGGTATCTGCTCTATCTGGCAAACTCCCCTTGGCAGGCTTATAGCGACAACGGGCAGTTCCAAACAATTCAAGCCGAGCCGGTTTTTGTGCGTTCTGTCAAATTGGAATAGTGCATGGAGAGAACATGAAAAAAAACACAATCGCCCTGCTCAGGATTGGAGTTGCTCTTATCTTCATTTCGCACGGTGCAATTAGGACCTATGCAGGAACCGTCGGTGGATTTGGTGAATTCCTTGGCGAAAGAGGCTTTCCATTTGGGGTTGCCCTGGCGTGGGCGACTACGGTTTATGAAATGGCAGGCGGATTACTATTGGCCCTCAATCGCTATACGCTCTTGGTAACGTTTGGATTTGCTTTGCACCAAGTCATGGGGATTATTCTTGTCCATCTAAACAACGGTTGGTTTGTGGTAGGCCACAGCACCGGAGGAATGGAATACAGTTTCTTGTTGTTGCTTTCACTGGCGGTAATTGCCGGTCATGCCTTCAAGAAAGCGGCTTCATCGAACTGACCGGGAGCTCGACAACAAAAGCACTTCCTGTTTTTCCGTCGCTCAGTGCTCTTATGGTTCCTTTATGAAGGCCAATTAACTTCCTGCAAAGGGTCAATCCAAGCCCGGTACCGTCTCGATTGGTATTCATGGACGATTGTCTGAATTCATCGAAGATCGAGCCCAGTTCTGCAGCCGGTATACCTTTTCCATCGTCCTTCACAGTGACTGTAACACATTCGTTCGGAGCGCTTCCGGACCTGCGGACATCCACGGCAATATGTCCACCGGGCGGCGTGAACTTGTTGGCATTCCCAAGAAGATTGATGAACACTTGGGCAAGCTTTTCGCGATCTGCGGTCACTTCAGGCAAATCGTCAGATATATCCAACACCAGACTTTGCTTCTTGGAGATAAAAAGCGGCATCAAACCATCCTTCACTCCGGATACCAGATACGCAATGTCTGTTGGTTCCAAGTTAAGCTGCATGCGCCCGGCTTCTATTTTCGACAAATCCAGCAAATCGTTGACGAGGTTAAGCAGGTTCTTGCCGCTTGTTTGAATAGCCGTCACTGACTTGCTCTGATCTGAATTAAGAGGGCTGTGATTCTTGTCCAACAGGATCTCTGAAAAACCAATAATCGCATTCAAAGGTGTTCGCAGTTCGTGACTCATGTTGGACAAGAATTTGGACTTAAGTTCACTCGCCAACCGGATTTGTTTGTTTGACTCCTCGAGGGCAGCGTTTGTTTCTTCCAGTTTGGTCGAGTAGTCTCGAAGAGCCTTAGTCCGGTCAGAGACCAATTGTTCCAAATCTCTGTTTCTTTGAAGTATACGTCTAGTTCTTAGTCTAATCCCCTGCCAGGCTATCGAAACAGCAATCACCATAACCAACAGTAAGAACCATGGTTTCTGCCAAAAGGGAGCACGGATCACAAATCGCAGACTTGCGGCCTGTTTGCTAGCGATTCCGTCCCCGTTAATGGCCTTAACGCTGAACAAATATTCTCCCGGATTCAAATTCGTGTATCGGATATCAGGCGATTTTGCAGGTTTAGACCAGTCGGCATCCAGACCCTCAAGATAATATTGATAGCGAACGTCCTCCTCATTCCTGTATGAAAGTCCCCGAAAAGTAAAGGTAAGCGTGTTATCCTTATAATCCAGGTTCCCGATGAAATCGGCGTCCCAAAAGGGCAATTCCTCGTACTTCTCGTTAATGAGCCATCCCGTGATCCAGACAAGCGGTGCCGTTGTGCTCTGCCGATCTGTACTAGTTTGGTATTTCGTCAATCCGGTGAAATAGCCCAACCATAAATTGTTCTTATGATCCACATACATGGAGTTATTGTTAATTATTTCGGTCCCGATGGTTCCTTTATCTTTGGAAATTGTTTTCACAACAGCAGTACCGTCAAAGGCGTATGCAGCGTAAAGCGACCCGACCCAAAGCAGTCCGGTTGAGTCGCGAGCCAGCGCTAGGACTCCGTGTGAGATGCCCACTGAATCTCCAAAAAACCGAAACTGGCCATCTTTGTAGCTGTGCAAGCCCGCATTTGTACCAAACCATAGAGTTCCATCCGGTGCAGTTATCATGGCATTGATGTCGTCGTCTTCCAAACCCTGTTTGACAGTGAATGATGTGAAGTTGTCACCATCCAGTCTGTTCAGTCCGTGATTCGTACCGAACCACATCACGCCGGTACAGTCCTGTGCGATGCTGTAGCAGTATGGATTGGACAGCCCGTCTTCGACCTTGTAATCTCTAAAGGACTCTCCGTCGAACTTGGTTACCCCGACAGTAGTGCCCAACCACAGGTTGCCAGATCGGTCCCGGAGCATGTTAGAGACCGTTTGATCGTTGACCGGTGAGTTGTTGTGGATCTTTCTAACTCTATTTTGATCAAATACATATAGCCCTTTTACGGTCCCAATCCACATGCTCCCATCCCGATTTGAAATAAGAGACCAAACTTGTCCTTGTGGCAGCCCATCGCGATAATTAAGGTTGGTGATGCCGGAAGGCGTAAAGATGGAGATTCCATTGTCCGTGCCAACCCACAATGCGTGCCTATTGTCTTCTGTAATTGAGTATACTTTGGAAGAAGAAAGTCCTTCTTGTATGGTCCAACTCTCGAAATTCATCGTAGTGAGTTTGGATATGCCATTGGCACACCCAAACCAAATCGTTCCCTCCCTGTCTTCATAGATGCATAGGGTCTGATTTCCTATAAGGCCGTTTGAAGTGGTCACCTGCCTCGAAAACGAAGTGCCATCCCATATTAAGAAACCGCTGTTGATGGAGGAGATTAACCCTGTTCCGGATTTCAGGAAACAACTGCGATACATGTCGTTTTCCGGCAGGCCGTTTTTCATGGTATAATGTATCCATTCAGTTTGATCTTTGACATAGATTCCGTCTCCAAAGGAAAAGACCCACAAACGTCCTTGGGCGTCTTCTGAAAACGACCGGATGATGGACTCTTCCCCATTTGCATTCAACCTAAAATTGGTGAAGGTAGATCCATTGTAGCGATATATCCCCGAAGATCGAGTTCCTATCCACAACATGCCTGCTCTATCTTCGTACAAACCATAAATGCCATCGTTATGCAGGCCACTTGAGCTGGAGAAGGTCGTGAATTTGTGTCCGTCGTACCTGACAAGTCCGCCACCACGGGTCCCAAACCATAAAAACCCGTTCTGATCACACAATGCGGACCATACCGTCCCTTCGACAAATCCGCTGTCAACCGTGAAAGGTGTGAACTTTCGGTAATCGTATTTTACTATTCCGTTGTTGGTTCCAAACCACAAATTGCCGTCATGATCTTCAGTTATGCACTTGACTCCAAGGCTTGGCAGCCCGTCTTTGAGTGTATAGTTATGAAAGGATACGCCGTCGTACCTACTTATGCCGCCGGTAGACGCAAACCACATGAATCCAAAGCGATCCTGATAAATGTCAAAAACCTGATTCTGTACGAGTCCGTTATCGGACGTATAATTCTGGAAGAACAGCTTCTGGCCGTTGAGGGTTTGAGACAGAAAAAGGATCGCAAAAGCAATTCGTGAAGCCATAGGAATGGCCTTTTTGGAATGGATGACCACAAGGACGTAGTCTAATGTAACAAATTACGGCTGGCTAATGCAATTCTTCTGAAGAAGGCCGGGATTATCTGATGCGATCAAATACGGACTGTGCCAAATCAAGAGCATTTTCGACCTCGTCGGCCAGCAGATTGAAATGTCCCATTTTTCGTCCTGGACGAGCTTCCTTCTTGCCGTATAAATGGAGCTTTGCTGAAGGTTGTTGCAAAACGACATCCCATTTGGGTTCTGAGTCTTCCCAAATGTCTCCAAGCAAGTTCTTCATGACTACGGGAGAAAGTAGAGTAGTCGAACCCGGTGGAAGTCCACAAACGGTGCGAACTTGTTGTTCAAATTGATCGGTTGCACACGCATCGAGAGTGTAGTGTCCGCTGTTATGGGGGCGAGGAGCTATCTCATTCACCAAAACTCGACGATCGGGCATCACGAACATTTCTACCGCCATGACTCCGTAGTAACCCAGCTTCTGAGCGACCTTGGTGGCGACATCCTGTGCGCGCTGGGCAAGTTCTTCGCTGACTCGGGCCGGCACGATCGTCAAATCAAGAATGCCATTGGTGTGAATGTTCTCCGCGGTCGGATACGTTGAGATTTCACCATCGATGCCGCGAGACAGTACCACAGAGACTTCACATTGAAAAGAAAGCAACTCTTCCAAGACACAAGGAACACCACCCATTTGCTCAAATGCTTCTTCTGCCTCACCCAACGTCTGGATTCGAACTTGGCCTTTGCCATCATAACCAAGCCGGCTTCTCTTGAGCAAAGCGGGCAGTCCCGTTACCTTTACCGCATCCGATAAATCGCTCGCGCTGTAAACAGGAGCATATTTGTTCGTAGGAAGTGCATTCTGCCGGAGAAAGTTCTTTTCGTTGATTCTGTCTTGAGTCATCGAAACGGCAAAAGCAGAGGGGCGTACCAATACCGACTTGCTAAGCAGATCCAGCGTATCGGAGGGGACGTTTTCAAATTCCGTTGTAACTACGGCACATGTGCTTCCGAGCTCTTCAAGTGCCGATTTATCATGATAGTCGGCACAAAGATGTGTGTCGGCAAGAAGCCCGGCCGGGCTTTCGGAATCGGGATCCAGGACGGTGACCTTGTACCCCATTGTACGGGCGGCCACCGTAAACATCCGGCCCAATTGACCGCCACCAAGCATGCCCAACATAGAACCCGGTAGAATCACTTGGGCTCCGACAATTTCATTCGGAGAACCTTTTTCTCCAGACTTTTTCTGAACCGTTCGAGTTTGACGGCCACCTTCGTGTCTTTGATTGCGACCAGTGACGCGGCAAACAGCCCAGCATTGGCTGCGCCGGCTTCTCCAATTGCAAAGGTTGCAACGGGTATACCTTTTGGCATCTGCACAATTGACATCAGCGAATCGAGACCCTTTAGATGACGAGATGGTACGGGCACTCCCAAGACCGGAACGGTCGTTTTTGAGGCGATCATGCCGGGCAAATGTGCGGCTCCCCCGGCACCTGCTATAATACATACCAACCCACGTTTGGAAGCCGTTTCTGCGTACTCAAACATGAGATTGGGGGTACGATGCGCGGAAACGACGCGGGCTTCGTATGGAACACCTAGGTTTTTTAATTGCTCGCAGGCCTTTTGCATGACATTCCAGTCGGAATCGCTTCCCATAATCACGCCAACAAGCGGTCTATTGGAGGAGTTTTTTTTCTTTTTCATGAGGAACTATGATACAATTTTCTGACACCACGCTCAAGAGGAAAGCAAAAATCAAAAGAAGGAAGTCGTCGAAGTCAACTATATGCGTGCAACTCTCCTCAGAATCTGTACCTTTACGAGTGAAATCATAATCGGAGAAAGGCCAATGAAAAAACTCGGATTCCTTGCCGTCGGACTAACCTCCTGTCTCCTTGGTGCGTTTTTGAATTCACCCGGAAAGATCAACACCTCCATCGTTGAAAACGCAGAGAAAATTTTCGGGCTCTCTTTTACGGAGACACAACGGGACTCCATGCTCGACAATTTGAATGAGCAATTGGAGAATTTTGAAAACCTCCGAAAACTCCACATGCCGAATAGCACGTGGCCATCGCTGCTTTTTAACCCGATCCCGCCGGGTTTTGTCGTGCCGACGGGAAAGTCTTCTTTTACGGCTTCCAAGATAGCCGATGTAAAGAGACCCGCCAATCTCGAAGACTTGGCGTTCTATTCGATTCAGGAACTTGCCAACTTACTCAGGAATCGCAGAGTCACGTCGGTTGAGTTAACGACGATGTATCTGAGTCGGCTCAAGAAATATGGCCCGAAGCTCGAATGCGTAATTACGTTGACTGAAGACCTGGCCATGAAACAGGCTCGACGCGCCGACGAAGAAATTGCCAACGGAAAATACCGTGGATTACTTCAGGGCATACCATACGGAGCAAAAGACTTGCTTGCAGTCAAGGGGTATAAGACAACTTGGGGGGCCATGCCCTACAGAGACCAAATGATAGATCAAGATGCCACCGTAATCAGAAGACTGGAAGAAGCAGGTGCGGTGTTGGTCGCAAAGCTTACCATGGGAGCTCTGGCTTGGGGCGACGTTTGGTACGGTGGAAAAACACGCAATCCGTGGAACATAGAGCGCGGTTCGAGCGGATCCTCGGCAGGCTCGGCATCGGCGACCGCGGCCGGACTCGTCGCCTTCGCCATCGGAACGGAGACGTGGGGATCTATCGTTTCACCATCGTCAGAGTGCGGAGCAACAGGTTTGCGACCAACCTACGGTAGAGTATCCCGGCATGGCGCGATGGCCCTCGCTTGGACAATGGACAAGATCGGCCCAATCTGCAGAAATGTAGAAGATTGCGCAATTGTGCTCAATGCCATCGTCGGTCCGGACGGATTGGATCCGACCCTTTACGATTATCCGTTTGTCTACGACCCCTATTTGAACATCAAGAAATTGCGCGTTGGTTATCTCAAATCCGATTTTGATCGGGATTCCACCCGTGCGGCGTTCCATCAATCGACGTTTGAAGTACTGGGAAAACTGGGCGTTACACTCACACCCATTGAACTACCCAAGTTGCCCGTCAACGATATAGCATTCATGTTATCGGCTGAAGCGGCGGCAGCGTTTGACGACCTTACATTGAGTCATCGGGATGAACAACTGGTGCGCCAAGTAAAGAACGCCTGGCCAAACGTATTTCGGTCTGCCCGATTCATTCCTGCCGTAGAATATATCCAGGCGAGTCGTGCTCGAACCTTGGTCATTCAGGACATGGATGAACGATTGAGAAACATCGACGTCTACCTTGCGCCCCCATTTGAAGGAGACAATCTCTTGCTCACCAACCTTACGGGTCATCCTTGTGTTGTTTTGCCGAACGGATTTGATGAGAAAGGATTACCGCGGAGCATAACCTTTATGGGCAAACTCTTCGGAGAAGGTGAGGTATTGGCGTTGGCGAAGAGATACCAAGATGCAACAGAGTTTCACAAGAAACACCCGGCCTTGAAATAGCTCAGGGTGATCTGGTATTAGACCGGTTTGACAATGAATTAAAAGTCAAGTATACTAAAACCGTATTTTTTCTGATCTAAATCGATCTGATAGAAGAATCTCATCGATGACGAGCCTGTTCCATTTTGGAGCTCAACGTACCACACGATCAACTTCAAAACGATTGTCATCTCATGGCTAAATTTGACACGGAAATTCGTCTCAGTAGAGAAATGGGCGTGATGGATGTCACGCTTATTGGCGTGGGCGCCATGATTGGCGCCGGCATTTTCGTACTGACTGGAATTGCAGCCGGTGTCGCAGGTCCTGCATTAATTATTACGTTTGCCCTCAACGGTGTGGTGGCACTTTTCACGGCGATGTCGTACGCCGAACTAGGCTCTTGTTATCACGACGCGGGCGGAGGATATCTTTGGGTGAAAGAGGGTCTTCCCAAATGGAACGGATTTTTGTCGGGATGGATGAGTTGGTTTGCCCATGCAGTTGCCTGCAGTCTCTATGCTATTGGATTCGGAGCCTACTTCGATCATGTCTTGACGGAGATCGGCATTGAAGTGCCTCACTGGTCTTTTCTTTCTCCGGAGAAGCTTCTTGCGGCAGTTGTGGCCATACTCTTTGCGTATATCAATTTCAGAGGAGCCTCTGAAACCGGCAAGATTGGGAACATTGTAACGGTCACCAAGATCGTAATACTCGCCGTTTTTATCGCCTTTGGAGTTCAATTGATTTGGGGCCGTGGGGACTGGAAGGATGCATTTCAACCTTTCATGCCGAACGGCTGGGGCGGCGTGTTCAAGGCGATGGGTCTGACTTTTATTGCCTTTCAAGGCTTTGAAGTCATTTCCCAATGTTCTGAAGAGATCAAGAACCCCAAAAAGAATATTCCCAAAGCTGTTTTTCTATCCCTCATTATTGTGATTCCCATTTATCTTCTCGTGGCCGTCACAGCCCTGGGCGCCGTGCAACCGGAGGGGATGACTCCGTGGGACTATCTGGCATCTCATAAAGAAATCGCGCTCGTTGAGGTAGCCAAGACTTTCTTTACCGGCGGAGGTATCATGTTACTCGTCGGTGGTCTGATATCCACCATGTCAGCCCTCAACGCCACTGTGTATTCTTCTTCCAGAGTAGCGTTTGCCATGGGGCGTGATCGAAACTTCCCGACATTTTTCAGCCGTGTTCATTCCAAGAATTTTACGCCCCACTGGGCAATTCTATTCTCCTCCTTTCTGATTATCTTGATGGCCGTTTCGCTCCCGATAGAAGATGTTGCCAGCGCTGCCGATATCATGTTTCTTCTTTTGTTTTTGCAGGTCAACCTCGCCATGATCCGGTTGCGAAAAAAGAGGCCCGATTTGGATCGTGGTTTTGTTACCCCGTTGTTTCCGATATTGTCCATGGTCGGTATTGCACTTCTTCTTTTCCTGGCCATCTACATGTTTAACTACAGCCCCATTGCTTGGATCGTCACGCTCACTTGGATTGGTATCGGATTGGTCATTTACCGGGTATATGCCGCGAAACGAGAGGTCAAATTTCATAAGAAAGTGGATGCACTTGAACGATTGGAGCAAAAAGAGTATCGAATCCTTGTTTGTTTATCCGATCCCAGAGGAAACGAGGGGTTGCTGCATACCGCGTTTGCCGTTGCAAGAGTGAACAACGCAGAGATCATATTTCTAACCGTCATCGAAGTTCGTGAAGATAAACCGCTTCGGGCGGGACTGGAAGACGAGACGTCGGCGGGAGAACTGCTTCAGTGGGCGATGCAAATTGCGGTGACCAACGGAGTGGCGGCACGGGCCATCGTCAAAGTGGCACACCGGGTTTCTGTGGCTGTCAAAGACACCGCCGACGAAGAGTCCTGCAATTTTGTCTTTCTTGGACGCGCAAGGCGGCCGCGCTTTGACCAGCGAATTTTCGCTTCAGTTATGGATGATGTAATAAGCGAGGCCCCGTGGGAGTCTGCGGTGTTGCAAGGCAGTCTCCGGAAAGAAAACGTAAAGACAGTACTGGTTCCCTTTGGCACGGATGTTCACTCCAAGCTGGCACTGGACATGTCCGACGCGTTCAGCCGGTATTTTAATGCGAAGCTTCGCGTTCTATTGGTTGGCGACGCGGAACGGGAGGAAAACTATCACGAACGACTTGAACTGGCACAACTCTGGGTCCGAGCCGCCGGGTCTCACGTGGAACTTGCTACGGAAGCTGCATCCGGTATTCTCGCAGGTCTGAATAATTATGCAAATGGAGACTCGTTGTTGATCATGGGCGATTCTGCCGGCGATTCACGAATGGCCTTGTTCGGCCAATCGCTATCCCAAGAAATTGTCGAACAGACGGAAAGTCCGATTTTGTGGATCCGGGAATTTGAAGAAATGAAATCCTTCTGGGTATCACTCTTGCAACCTTTGAAAAGGGAGGAATAGATGAACGATACACTCCAAGGGCATTTATACAATATGCTTGATCAGGTTATCGACTATGTTCCCAATCTGTTTGCCGGTTTGTTGCTAATCGTTCTGGGATGGATTTTGGGGTGGCTGGTGAAACGGGTCCTGATACAAGTATGCGTTTTAGTACGGTTGGACAGGGCTTTTCGGCAGTTTCAATGGGGAAAAGGACTTGATAAGGCAGATGTTCGGTATGTTCTGTATAACTCCATCGGCAATCTTGGCTTGCTGATTATCTTTCTTGCTTTCTTGAGCAACTCATTGACAATTATGCAACTGACGGTAATTTCAGGGCTTCTTGAGAAAGGTATTCTGTTTCTTCCACGATTTCTCAGTGCCGGAGTTATCATCGGCATCGGGTGGCTGATTTCCTCATCCGCCTCTTACGGTACTCAACAGGCACTTATCAAGGAACAAGTGCCAAAAGCCATGTTGATAGGCCGATTTACCAAGGGCGTCCTACTTCTATTTTTCTTTGCGATGGCACTCGTTGAACTTGACGTGGCTCGGGAAATCGTTGTGATTGGGTTTGCGACCGTATTTGTAACACTGGGAGCATTAACGGTTGTTATCGCAGCCCGCTACAACTATTTGTCCAAATCATAATCGAAATTCTGTCGATTGATCGCTGAAATCTCTAATGAGGTTCGTCGCAACAATCTTCATCGTGTTGCATGTTTCCCGAAACCGAAGACTTTTGCAAATGGAGTGCGGTTGGTTCATTTGTCAAATTGAAGTAGGTATTTCCTGATATGGCGCACCCATCCACCTGGACGATTGGAGCGCCGTGCAGTTCGAATAAATAACGCGTATAATCGTTGCCATTTCCCTCAATCTTGCAGCCATCAAATTTGACCAGGTCGCAGTCGTATAGATTGATCAATCCGCTTACCTGACTCTCGTTGTTTGAGAAGGAACACTTCTTAAAGAGGACCCTACGGCACTCGTCTAGGGTCAGTATATTGTAGGTACACCTTTCAATCTGACTATTCAGTACCTCTATTGCTGAACATTTTTCAGCCGCTATGCCTTCGGTTCCGCTCCCAAATAGCAAGCAATCCCTGACACGGATTCCATGACTATTGACAAACCGTAGAACTCCGCCGCTGCAAAAGCCCCTTGGAGGTCCATGTCCCATAGAAAGATGTTCAAGGGTAATACCGGAACTGTTTTCAAAAACCAGGACATTCCCGTACTCGGGCTCCGTAAGTACCATTGGACGCTGTCCTTCTTTTCCCCGTATGACCAGATTTTTGACATTGCTGATGTGCAATTCGTTATCCACATACTCCCTGACGAACTGAACATCCTTGTTGGGATTAACTCTATCGGCCATTTCAGAAAGAAAATAGACGTTACCCACCAGCTCAATAGTCCGGTCCGAGCCCAGCGCGGCAACAAACTCAGCGGCGGTTGAAACCGCGTATACGGAGGGAGTGCCTGTTTGACGATGACCCGCGCAGGATATCGTCAGAAAAAGCAGAAACGCTGTTCTTTTCATGAAATCGCTCCAACAAACAATATACGATGCGGCTTAGGAAATGCAAAGATAGAGGCGGCACTTTTTTCTGTCTTTCGAGGCTGGCATGGAATATATTTCTCGAAACACCACAAGTCCTTTTTGTATCTATGAATAACATCAAATCATCCGGCGAAGAGATCAGACTTCAACGGCTCCAAGAATATCAAATTCTGGACACCGTCAACGAAAAACCCTTTGACGATCTTACTTCTCTGGCATCGTATATTTGTGAGTGTCCTGTCGCAATGATCAACATGATCGATTCCAACCGTCAATGGACCAAATCGGCGGTAGGATTTGAAGTGTACGAGGTGCCGCGCAATCAGGCCATTTGTGCGTATACTGTTCAGTCGGGTGAAGTCTTATTAGTGGAAGACCTGAGCAAAGACCCTCGTTTCATGGAAAACCCCTATGTCAAGAATATACCGGGCGCAAGATTCTATTGTGGAGTGCCGATATGTTCCTATGACGGTCTGGCGCTGGGTTCCTTATGCGTGTTGGACACGAAGCCCAGAAGTCTGACGGATCCACAAATGCATTCGCTTAAGATACTTGCCCTGCAGGTGCGTGATCAAATGGAGCTGCGACGGAGTTTGCGAGAATTACAGAAGGTGATCGACCATGATCGCGCAGCGCAAAATCAACTGGATTCATCAGCGGAACGGTTTGAACGTATTTTGGACACCTCCAAAGACGGTATCCTTGTAGAACGAGATGAAAAAGTAATTTACATGAACCACACGTATGCGGAATTATTTGGGCGAAGCAGCCGCGAAGAAATGATGGGGTTGCATTTATCTGAACTTGCGGCCCCCGAAGATCTTGAAAGACTGCTCGAGTTCGGCCGGAAGCGTTCCCGGGGAGAGCCGGCGCCGACCCACTACGAATTCAGGATTAAACACAAAGAAGGTCAGTTGATCGACCTCGAAGCATCTGTGTCGGACTTTAACCAAGAGGGCCATCATTATATAATTACTTTTGCACGCGATATACGGGAAAGAAAAAGAATACAGGCCGAACGGGAGCAAATGATCGTTGAACTAAAAGATGCCCTTTCCAAGGTTAAAACTCTGCAGGGACTGTTGCCCATCTGCGCTTCCTGCAAGAAAGTGCGTGACGACAAAGGGTATTGGAGCCGGATTGAAGAATACATTGAAAGCAGAACCGATGCCGATTTCACCCACGGTATTTGTCCGGACTGCGCACATCGTTTATACCCGGAAGCGTTTGATGACGATTAACTCCTTATTATGTGCTTCTCAAGAGCAGGTTATTTTCAGGTATCCAACCATTACTATTTACCCAGCATTTCGATCACCAACTTCGCGGCTTCTGCACCGGAGTACTGTTGTTGGCCGGTTATGAGATTGCCATCCCGAAGGGCAAAGGGTGCAAAAGGATAACTGGTGATCATATTGGTATTTGACAGTTTGTTGGCCTCTTCTTGGATTCGGAACGGTTGAATTTTTTTTCCGACAACCTTGTCGGCGTATGCTTCTTCACTGTCTGCAAAGCCCGTCCAAGTCTTACCTTCCACAAGAAGCTTTCCGTTTTTAAGCGTTGTCTTAAGAAGAATGCATGTTCCGTGACAAATAGCCGCTGAGGGCTTTCCGGTTTCGTAAAAGTCAGCAAAGAGCGTATGGAGCTTTGTATTGTCGATGAATGTATACATGGGAGATTGACCGCCGCAAACAAATACCGCGTCATAGTCGGACGGATTTACCTCATCGAGACTCCGTGTATTTTCAAGCAGTGACATGAGTTTCGGGGTATGAATAAATCCCATGCTGATCAAATCGTTGGCAGAATAACCGCTGGCATCCCGAGGATCACTGTACGTGTCAAATTCCAGTTTGCCCCCCTTGGGGCTCACGATTTCGACCATATACCCGGCTTCGGTAAAGGTATAGTAAGGATGCGTGATTTCCGCGGCCCAGCACCCGATTGGCCATCCGGTTTGTTTAGAAACCGACGGATTGGCAGCAATCATCAGTATTTTTTTCGATTTGCCGGCCTGTTGGTGCTGAGCGTTACCGGATACGGTCATGGCCAGTAAGAGAGTGATTGAATACAGCTGAATTTTCATTGAAACCTCCAATAAATTGAACGTCATCAATATAGTCCGTAATTTGCCGTCGTCAAGAACGCACCTTGAAGTGCCTACCTCACGAAAAAGTGAGCAACTCAAAAGGGGAATAGCATGCCGGAATTTAAGATGAACGAAAAAACATATAATAATCCTGTTGAACTGGCCTTGGATGAAATCGGTGGTAAATGGAAAATGCCGATCCTATGGAGACTGCGGGAAAGAAAATGGCGATATGCTGAACTGAAGCGAGACCTAAGGAAGGTTACTCACAAAATGCTCACGGAACAACTGCGCGAGCTGGAACAGAATGGTTACTTATCGAGGACGGTTTACCCTACCGTACCGCCGAAGGTGGAATATTCCCTAACCAGGAAGGGACGATCTGTGATTCCGGTGATACAGGTAATCCGTAAGTGGGGGATATCTCTGATGGCCGACCGGAAACACCACGGCCGAGTACGTTAAGACTCAATTTAGATCGGCTAGGCTCGTCCCTAAGTTCGTGGAATCATTTTACCGTATTTGGCCAGCCAGTTGTCAAAAGTCAGAAGGTCCGGGTTAACCGACCGGGAAAAATCGAGATTCCTCGCCCCGCAGTAGTACTCTTCGAAATCGTGTTTGAACTGGAACATGTTTCCCATGTCATCGGCTCCCGGAAAGTCGAAACTGCGAAACATGTCAAAGGGCACCGGGAAATACTTGACCGGTTCACCCAAAACCGTTGACATTCCTTCAGCCATTTGGCTGCCCGTAAGATGTCCGCCCGAAATGCCGACCTTTTTGCCGGCCAACTCTTTTCCCTTCTTGAAAATTCCGTATGCGCATTTGCCGATATCCTCCGCCGCAATACCCGGCAGCTTTCTGTCTCCCATCGGAAGTCCAAACACCAGGTTGCCATCCTCCCCTCTTTTTGGAGCCAGACCGGGCTGAAGCAAGTTATCCCAATAGAATGCGGTGAGCAGGATCGTCGACGGAAAACCGGATTCCACAAAGTACTTATCCGAAGCACCCTTGCCATCAAAATGGGGGACCTTGTATTTTCCCTGCAGCGTTGGCATACGTTCGTCGCTCAGTGGAATCCAATTTCTGGTATCTTCCAGCGTAGACCAGACAACATGAGAAAGCCCGCCTTCTTTTGCAGCCCCCGCCATGTTCTTGGCCTGCTGCATCTCTTTTTCAACGGAATGATGTTCCCAAAAATTGGTTACACAAAACGCTCCATATGTCCCCCTAAAAGCATTCTTAAGGCTGTCCAAATTGTCCAAATCCGCTTCCACGACCTCGGCGCCCAATTTTGCCAATGACGCCGCTTTATCCGATTTAACATTTCGGGTAAGGGCGCGAACGGCAAATTCATTGTGGCTGTCATTGAGAATGGCACGAACCAAACCTCCGCCTTGCATACCGGTCGCTCCGACTACTGCAATGGTTTTTTTGGACATAGTATTCTCCTTGGAATGATGAGAACCTTAGTATTTGACTGAGTTGAAGTCGCTATGGAATAAAGAAATATCTGCGATCAATGTCAACGCTCGCCGAGAAGTGGAGCATCCAAACATGTAAAATGTTCAATAACAATTATTTAGATGACAACCATCGATAGATGCCATACCTTGATTTTGTCTCTCGCAAGTATTATTTTTCGCCGCTTCAAGAAATAACAGGTATTTACCCAATTCAACGAGGTGATAAACGATGTCTCATCAAACACTGGAATTCAAGACCGAGGTCAAAGAGCTTTTGCATCTGATGATCCACTCGCTTTATTCCCACAAGGAAATATTCCTTCGCGAGTTGATTTCAAATGCCTCAGATGCCATTGATAAAGCGCGCTACCATTCTCTCACCGACAACTCCATCCTCGATGGTGACGGGGACTGGAAAATCAAACTCACCGTTGACAAGGAAAACCATTCCATCACCGTCAGTGACAATGGAATCGGGATGAATGAAGAAGAAATCATCAAAGCGCTTGGAACGATAGCCCACTCCGGCACCAAAGATTTTATCAAGACGCTTACAGAGAAACAGCTCAAGGATAATCCAGAACTCATAGGACAATTTGGTGTAGGCTTTTATTCGTCGTTCATGGTGGCCGAGCGTGTAGTTGTCATATCGCGAAAGGCGGGGGACCCGAAAGAAAAGGCTATTCGATGGGAATCCAAAGCCGACGGGGCATTCACGGTGGAGTCTTTTGAAAAGGACAGCCGGGGAACGGACGTAATTTTGTTTCTCAATGAAGAGAACAGGGAGTATCTCGACGAATGGCAAATTAGAAGTATCGTCACAAAATACTCGGACTATATCGAGCATCCTATTTGTATGGATGTGACCAAGGACAAGAAGACGGAAGAAGAAATCTTGAATTCCCGAAAGGCAATATGGCTGAAAGACAAATCGGAGATCACAAAAGAAGAGTACACCGATTTTTACAAACACGTAAGTCACGATTTCGGAGACCCGGCACGGGTAATCCATTTTAAAGCGGAGGGTACCTCAGAGTTTTCCGCCCTGCTCTTTATTCCCAAGAAAGCTCCCTTTGATTTGTTCTATAAGGAATTCAAGATAGGTCCCATCTTGTTTGTCAAGCGGGTTCAGATCATGGATCACTGCGAAGAATTGCTGCCCGTCTACCTGCGGTTTGTGAAAGGCGTGGTTGAATCGTCCGATTTGCCGCTCAACGTTTCCCGTGAAATTCTTCAGAACAACCGTCAGGTTGATGTGATCAAGAAAAACATCACCAAGAAAGTGCTGGATGCACTCGCGGAGATGAAGAACTCCGAACCTGAAGCCTATGTCGAATTTTACAGAGAATTTTCGCGTCCTATCAAAGAAGGCATCTACGTTGATCAACAGAGGAAAGAGCAATTGAAGGATCTCCTGTTGTTCGAATCGACGAAGACGGAACCCGGCAAACATGCCTCCCTGAAAGAATATGCGGAAAGAATGAAAGCGGACCAGGAATGTATCTACTACATGACGGGTGAGTCGCGGGAAGAAATGGAAAAGTCACCCTATTTGGAAGCTTTTAAAGAAAAAGATTTGGAGGTGCTTTTCCTGACGGACGAAATCGATGAGTTTATCGCACCCGACCTGGAATATGCCAACAAGAAAGCCAAATCGGTGACTCGCGGCGATGTTGATCTGGACAAGAAAGAAGACAAGAAAGAGGCAGAGAAGAAATACAAAAAGGTCATCGATCTTCTTAAAGATGAGTTGAAAGACGATATTAAGGACATCCGGGTGTCGGGACGTCTGAAAGACAGTCCTTGCTGTCTGGTGGCAGACGAGGGCGATATGGATCCCAATATGGAGCGTATTATGAAAATGATGGGTCAGACCGCACCGGTCGGAAAACGGATCTTGGAAATCAATCCGGCGCATCCTCTGATAGAGTCTCTGAATGCTGTGTTTGAAAAAGACAAGTCCAATCCTGTCTTGAAGGAACACGCTCATTTGTTATACGAGCAAGCTCTTCTCTTGGAAGGGTCAAAACTGAAAGACCCGGCAGGTTTCACAAAGCGAATTTCTTCCCTGATGGCGGAGCATCTGAACAAGGCATAACGCGACGCGAGATCTCAAAACGAGCTTTCCCGACCGATAAGCCGTCCTTCTACGGGCTCAGGATTTCGTGGTTATCTAATAGTGACTTTAAATAAGAAACGCCTCCGGTAAACCAGGAGGCGTTTTGATTAGAATAGGATTTCGATTTAGCGACGCCTGCGAAAACCGCCCCGGCGGAGTGATCCGGGCTTCATTTTGCGCTGTGCCAATTCCTTGCGTTGAAGCTCAATGGCAACTGCAAGTTTTGAAACAAACGGATGGTCGTTCACGACCGTGATGGGTTTTCCCGTCAACTTCTGGACATCTTTCAACAATGTCATCTCATCGGCATCACAAAAAGACCAGGCGTTTCCGGTCAAACCGGCTCGAGCCGTGCGCCCGATACGATGCACATAGGTTTCCGCCACGTCCGGCATATCATAGTTAATGACATGGGAAAGACTGTCTACGTCGATTCCGCGAGCCGCGATGTCGGTTGCTACTAGAACTCGTGTGCGTCCGGTTTTGAAGTTGTTCAAAGCCCGTTGGCGGGCTCCCTGGGTTTTGTTACCGTGGAGAGCGTCTACCTTGATGCCGGCACGATGTAAATCGCGGGCTATTTTTTCAGCGCCGTGTTTTGTGCGCGAAAAAACAAGAGCGCTTACCACTTCAGGTTCTTTCAAAAGGTGAATCAACAAATTCTTCTTATCACCGCGCTCCACGAAAAAAACGGACTGACTTACGGCGTCAACGGTTGACGATACCGGCGTCACCGCAACCTGAACTGGATGATTCAAGACGGTGTGCGCCAGATTTCTGATTTCCGATGGCATCGTGGCTGAAAAAAGCAACGTTTGCCGTTTTGCAGGAAGTTTCGAGACGATCTTTTTGACGTCATGGATGAATCCCATGTCCAGCATCCGGTCTGCTTCATCCAGGACAAAAAGCTGAACGTGATTCAAGCTAACAATACGCTGATTCATAAGATCCAAAAGGCGTCCTGGAGTGGCGATCAAAATATCAGCGCCATTCCGCATGGCCTTTTCCTGATGATACTGAGATACTCCCCCGAACACCACGGCTGTTCGCAACGAGGTATGTCTGCCGTATGCGGCAAAACTTTCGCCGATTTGCACGGCAAGTTCCCGGGTTGGTGTCAGAATCAGGGATTTGACAGGTCGCCGTTGCTGATCATACGTGCCGGCGCTGTGCAATATCTGAAGAATTGGTATGGCAAACGCGGCCGTCTTTCCGGTGCCGGTTTGGGCACAACCAAGAAGATCTTTCCCTTGAAGCACTACGGGAATGGATTGCTCCTGGATCGGTGTGGGCTTGGTATAGCCTTCCGTTTTAAGGGCTTTAAGAATGGGCTCAATGATACTGAGGTTACTAAATGGCATTTTTTTCTTTTTCCTTTACTGGGCCCCGCATGTGTTTTTCAACGCTTCAGGCGCGGGCCGATTATTAATAAAATTGTCCGAATTGTGATCCAATTATGGATACAATTCTTCCGTTCAATGTGATGTGTTAAGTCTCTGATTGGTGCTAATCGCGAGGAGAAGTCCGCCGAAGCGGTCGGAAAAACAGAAGCAGATTTACTCAAGCAAATCCATTATGACGAGTCAATGTATACCATCATCGTCTTGAAGTCAAGCAATAAAAGAAATTATTCCATTACGAATTGCAAAATCCTATTTCACTTAAAGACCTTGAAAAACCGAAGTGCCTTTGATATTTTATAAGCCCGCAACCGAAGGTTCATTCGATCCATGGATGAATGGAAACACTTTCTTTTCTTTTTTTGTCTTCTCGCACCGGTCGTTTGGAGCAAGTCGTTGGAGTCCATTCCTTCTGCCGATCCGGAACGCGGTACTCCCTTTATACGGAATTATGACCCCAAAGAATATGGCGGCGGCGTTCAAAACTGGTCTGCCGTGCAAGATCCTCGCGGAGTTATGTACTTTGGTAATAACGGTGGCGTGCTCGAATACGATGGCGCCCATTGGACATCCATTCCGATTTCCTCCGTTCCGCGGTCTCTCGCCGTCGATGCCAACGGAAGAGTGTATGTCGGCGCCCAAGGAGATTTTGGATTTCTGGAGCCGGACTCCATAGGCAGGCTGGTGTATCGCTCCCTGATTGACAAGGTTCCGCTTGCATCAAGGGATTTTGCAGATATCTGGAAGATTCATGTCAATGAGAAAGGGGTCTATTTTCAAAGTTTCTCGAAACTTTTCTTTTACCAGCCTTCCACGCAGACGATTGTTGTCTTTAGTCCGACAACGGCATTTCATTTCTCGTTCATGGTGGACGGAACGCTGTACTTAACCCTTCGAAAAACGGGCTTGGTACAGCTGGAGGGAGACTCTATGAAGGTCATTCCGGGCGGAGAGCTATTTGCAGATCTCCGCACCTATGCAATGTTGCAGATGACCGGACGCTCCATTCTGATTGCCACGAGAGAAAAAGGATTGTTTCGCTACGATGGTTCCACTATCCGTCCCTTTGAGACGGACGTTGATTCTTTGCTCTTGGCAAGTCAAATCTATCACGGTACCGAGCTTGCCGATGGAACGTTTGCCTTCGCAACGCTGCGCGGTGGAGTCATTCGAATTGATGAATCAGGAAAACTGGTTGAACGAATTGACAAAGCGTCCGGCCTTCAAGACGAAAATGTTTACTTTCTTTTTTTTGATCGACAACAGGGACTCTGGATGTGCCTTGACAGAGGATTAAGCCGCGCAGAATGTCTTTCCCCTCTGACACTCTACGATGAGCTGTCCGGATTGCGCGGATCGGTATCAGGGGTGATCCGGCACGAAGGACACCTTTATGCGGCTACCTGGTTCGGTGTTTATGTTCTTCAGGCCGGTACCGACAAGCTTCAAAGCAAATTCGAGCCCGTGTCGGGCATTACCACCCAGTGTTGGTCTTTTGTTCCCATCGGGCACCGGTTGTTGGTTGGCAGCGCAGATGGTCTCTATTTGATCGAAAACAAAAAGGCCCGACCCTTTCTGGAACACGTGACGGCGCCGTTCGTCTATCGTTCCCAACGGGATACAACACTTATTTACGTAGGTCTAAGGGATGGCTTGGCAACTCTACGGTATAAGGACGGGTTATTGACCTTTCAGGGAAGGGTGCCGGGCATCATTGAAGAAATCCGCACCATCGTGGAGGACAAAGAGGGGGACGTTTGGTTGGGTACCTGGTATCAGGGGTTAATACGGTTGACCCCGGATAACAAAGGAAATGACTGGAAGATACAAAAATATGATGGGACGGGCGGCCTGCCGTCCGGGCAAATTTTCTCCTATGAAACGTCAAGCGGTCCGGTTTTTTCAGCGCACGGAGGAATATTTAGATTCAATCATTCAGAAGAAATGTTTCACCCGTGGAAATTGGGAGATAAAACGATCGACGTCTCTTCCTTATCAAAACTGTATGAAGACGCAGACTACAATCTGTGGATTAGGTACACGTTTTCAGGAAAGAACTATACTGCGATTGGAAAGAAAACAGAAGGGGACGGCTACTCGCTTGAGCCCCGGGCCCTAATGCGCGTCAGAGACCACTCCATCCTGTTTTTCTATTCGGAGAAGGATGACTGTATGTGGCTTGGCGGGCCGAACGGACTCCTGCGCTACCATCCGGGTCCGATTAGACCCGCGGACAGTATTTTTAACGCATTGATCAGAAAAGTGCTGATCTTGCCGGATTCTCTGTTGTATGCCGGGGCATTATTTACGGATCGCCCGCCTAAGCCAAAGATTGAGTATGATAAAAACGCAATCCGTTTTGAGTTTGCTGCAACATCTTTCGATTTGGAATCGGCCAATGAGTACCAATTCATGCTTGAAGGCTTTGATTCGGACTGGTCGGCTTGGACGTCTGAATCAAAAAAAGATTACACCAATCTGTCTGAAGGGGATTATGCGTTTCGCCTGAGAGCCAGAAATGCGCATGATAAAATGAGTCGTGAAGATCTTGTCCGCTTCGTAATTCTGACGCCTTGGTTCAGGTCGTGGTGGGCTTACCTGTTGTATCTTGTCGCATTCGGGACCTGCTCCTTTGGCTTGGTCCGGATTCGGGAAACCAAACTTCGACGCGACAAACTGCGGCTTGAAAATGAAGTCCAGGATCGAACCAAGGAGTTGATTCGTCTTAACGAAATCAAAAACGAATACCTGGGAATTGTGGCACACGATTTGAGAAACCCGATTTCGTTAGTAATAGGCTACGCCGATCTTGTAAGACAGGACCTGAAAGAAGGAGAGATTGAAAGGGCTACCCAGGATATCGAACAGATCAACAAGGTTTCGAGACACATGAATCATTTTGTTTCGGAGCTCTTGGACATTACTGCGATTGAATCGGGCAAAGTTAGACTGGAAGAAACCCGGTTTGACATCGCCGATGCAATTGCGGAGGCAAGTTACCTTCATCGAAGAAACGCCGACCAAAAAGGAATCAAACTCGAAATTCCAGCGTCTCCATCAGGAACTCAGATCGTTGGAGATCGTGCCAAGATCATGTCGGTGGTCGATAATCTCGTAAGTAATGCCGTCAAGTACACCCACTCCGGCGGATTGGTTCAGTTGTCCGTCGAGCGAAACGATTCCACGATAGCCGTGCATGTCAAAGATACAGGACAAGGTTTATCCGATGATGATTTGAAAGATGTTTTCAAGAGCTTCAAAAGACTAAGTGCCCAGCCGACCGGAGGAGAGATTAGCACCGGTCTTGGCCTTGCGATTGTCAAGAAAATCGTAGAAATCCATGGTGGACAGGTGGGTGTGAAAAGCAAACTTGGTGAAGGTTCCACGTTCAGTTTTTATCTTCCCAGACCGCAAAATACCGCATGAACCTTCCTGCCAGTTGGGGGCTGAAGTGCGGCGAAAAAGAGTTGGCTTTTCCATGTGACGAAGTGCCCTTCGATAGAGACGGGGTTTACTTTCGTGGTATCACTATTCACGCTGAATCGGGCCTGGTATTTCAATGGCTGCTTCAGTTGAGGAGAGCGCCATACAGCTACGATTGGATCAATAACCTCGGCAGGCAGAGCCCAAGAAAGTTGGTGAACATCAATCCCGTCAGCCATGGCCAAACGATGATGTATATTTTCAATGTAGTTGGATTTGAAAAGAATCGCAGTCTGACCCTGAGGGTAAAGCAGCCGTCTTTCTGGCATTTTTTATTTGGTGATATCTTGTTGAGTTATTTGATCCTTTCTGAGGAGACTGGAAACGTCCGACTGCTGGTGAAAATTTGCCGACGGTTCAATCGAAACCTGCTGGGACGCTTTATGAAACATTTTCTTCCATGGGCCAATTTGATAATGCACCGCAAACAACTTTTATTGTTCAAGAGTCTTTGCGAAAGACAGGTCGGATAAGAAGGACTTAGCTGTACCTGCATAACTTTTGGCGTGAAACCTCGTCTTACAATAAAGACGAAGGAGGACACATGATAACAAGAGCTATAACTTGCTTGTCCGTAATTGCTGTTCTGTGGTGCACTGTCAATCCATTTTATCTCCTATCGCAGGAAGAAGGAGTTTCTTCACTGGATTTGGGAATTAACGGGTACGGACTGAGCTTTGGCAACTCCAAACGTTTCAACGGCGTGCGTATCAATTTCAGAGATCACAACGTAAGCGAACTCAATGGACTCAACATTACTCTTTGGAAAGCAGGCAGCAGTCCGAGTGGATCCATCAATGGTATTGCGTTGGGAATTGTAGGCCCGGAGGCTGATCGCGTCAGGGGCTTTGGATTTGGTCTACTGGGTGTTGGCGCGGAAAGTCAACTTTCCGGTATTATGATCGGCGGACTCGGTGCGGGTAGCGGTGGCAACATCGACGGCTTTGCGGCCGGCCTGCTTGGTGCTGGTGCGGGAGGCAATATTTCCGGAATTGTTCTTGGCGGATTAGGCGGCGGGTGCGGAGGTAATTTCAGCGGCATCGGAATTGGCGGCTTGGGAGCCGGCGCGGGAGGGAACGTATCCGGAACATTGGTAGGACTGCTCGGCGCCGGTGCCGGCGGTAGCCTTAAGGGTTTTGCACTTGGGGGGCTTGGAGCCGGCGCGGGCGGAAACGTCAGTGGAATTGTTATTGGCGGGCTTGGAGCCGGTGCGGGCGGCAGATTGACAGGTGTCGGGTTCGGCCTCCTGGGGGTCGGCGCAACAGAGCTTCACGGCTTGGGATTCGGAGCTTATGTTAGAACGCAAAGCGCCAAGGCGATATGTCTCTCCGGATACAATCGATCGGAAACCTACAACGGGATTTCAATCGCTTTGTTCAATTCCACAAAATTTTTGAAAGGGATCCAGCTTGGCGCCATCAATTATGCCGGCAATAACCCGGGTATTTTCAAAGTCTTGCCACTGGTCAACGTTCACCTCTAAAACCAGTCCGGATCTGTTGGATTGACAACACTCTTTTGAAACGGGCCCTTTATCCAGGATGAAAGATCGCAAGAATCGGATGGATTTCCGTATCGTAGTTGACCATATTGCCGGAGCAACATCAACCCGCGGAGCGTCATGAACAGTACTTTCAGTCAACAGGAAAAATATTATTATCAAATAGAGAAAGCATTGCGTTATATCGGCAATACCTATTTGGAACAACCTTCTCTCGGAGAAATAGCAAAGCAAGCACATCTGA
>JAGQUY010000092.1 GCA_020438245.1 Bacteroidota bacterium | reverse complement strand
CCAGCCGGTAGCAACGGCGATCGAACGAGCTCCCAGTGCACGACCGCAAGTTACATCGTGCGGGCTATCCCCTATAATGACAATGTCTTTTTTCGAAAATTTTTTACCGTAACGGCGATACGCTCTTTCAACTGCAACAGGTGGTAATTCATTTCGATCCATGTGATCGCTGCCAAACGCGCCGACCGGCTCCCGCCCATTGTAGAAAAAGCGGTCCAGCCCGGCCCTCGACAACTTGATCCTTGCCCCTTCTTCAACGTTGCCTGTCAGCAAACCCACTACGACATTCGGCTGCCCCGAAAGTTCCTCCAGCAGAATTGGAACGCCGTCTAAAACCGTCACGTCCTCCGGCCGAAGATATTGATCCAGGTTCTGAACGTAACCGGAAAGAGCATCCTGGAGCCCATTCAAAACCTCGTCGGGGTTGCCCACTTGGGCAACCATCAGATCAAAAACAATTTGCGAGTCTGTCCGGCCCGAGAAGGAATACCCGTCGATATTCCCTGCAGAACCGTAGACTCTCGTCATCGACTCCATGATGGCACGCCGCGGTGCTTTCCCGCAGCGGATCAGTGTACCATCGATATCGAACAAAACGAGTTTTCTCATCAATTGAATTTATACGATGTCAGCATCGTCTTGAGTTCTTCTGATAGTGCGTGAAGATCACCGGCTACGCTGGCCGCCTGATTACTCGACTTGACAAAATGCTTGGCACCTTCCGATATCTCTTTCAGTGTTGTCACGACTTGTTCACTTGCCGTTCGTTGCTGTTGAGTCGACAAAGAGATCTGCTTCGCAGCTTCTGCGGTTTTTTGTGCAGCAGTCAGAATCTTTTCAAGCACAGAGCCTACCTGATTTACAAACTCAACCCCCTCCAGAATCTTATTGGCGCTTTCTTTGGTCGAGTTCGTCAAGGCATCCATCGCCGATCGAATCTCAACAACAGTTGTCTTGATTTCTTCAGTGGATTCGGCCACGTTTTCGGCCAGCCGTCTGATCTCAGCCGCAACGACCGAGAATCGTTTGCCGGCTTCTCCCGCTCCCGTCGCTTCCAGCGCTGCGTTGAATGAAATCAGTTTGGTCTGCTCGGTGATATTATTGATAATTCCCATAACGTCGGTAATCTTCTGCATCTTCTTGCTCAAATCGATGATCTCGGCGCTGTCTTTCTGACTTTTTCGGCGGATTTCTTCCATCTTTTCTCTGGTTACCTGAGAAAGTTCAACCCCCTCATGGGAAACTTCGTGGGTTTCGTCCGCGATCTTGGTCACTGACTCGGAGTGCTCCGCTATATACTTCGACGTGGAGCTCAATTCTTCCATCGTAGCCGTTGTCTCCGTGACACTGATAGACTGCTGGCTGCTGGTACTGGCCTGTTCGCGAGCCACTCCGACAATTTCATTGCTGCTTTCCAGTATCTTTTTTGAGCTGGAGGACAGTTGGACAGCCATTTCTCTCATCTGATCTGTCATTGCATTGAATGCAAGGGCCAGATCTTTGAATTCATCCCTGAAATCAGCCGGCAGTCGGTAGTTGAACTCCCCGTCTTTGATGTGCATTAACCCTTCCCGCAGTCTGACCAGCGGACGGTTGATCGTTCTGGAAAGATACAGGCTCATGACAATGGATATGATGATGAGAATAAGAAAGACGATAATCTCAACTGCCAGGAGACGGGTTCTTAACTGGCCTGCAGTTTCTCTCAGGCGCGACACATCCAGGTCCACATACGCATATCCGACGATAAGACCGTTGTCGTTCTCAATCGGTGAACTTGCGCTCAAATAGTATTTACCGCCCCGCCGGTAGAAGTCACTCACATTCGCAACGCCGCCTTCGTTCTGCCAGTTAGGTTGAACAAATGTCCGCGGCCTTCGCAGGCTTGAATCCTTGACACTTTCCAACACAAGGGTAAGCGAATCGCTCAAAGCCTGTTGTTTCATCGTGTAGATATGATCAATAAACACATGCTCGCTGGACACCGCCTTGCGCCCGCGCTCCAGCATACCCATCAGCTTATGATGGGAAACGCTATCTCCCTCGGCCGCGGCCTCATGATCGTCCCCATTGATGAAGCCGCTGAGTAATGTGGAAACCGATGCCGCATAACTCTGTGCCTGGAGCTTTTCGTCCGTTTCCATCCTCTTGAAAACCACGAGGTAGAGCACCAACGCGGTTAAAGCAAGCATCACGAGGCTCAGCCCCAAAAAGAGCACGAATAATTTGACTCCGAATTTCATAACACCATCCCATTCACTTGGTAGGTAAACCGGTTTAAACGATTTTCGAATTCTTCCAGTTGCGTGGTGAATTTCTCGGCCAATCCCTCCAAGTCCCGATTCTGCCTTAAATTCTCCTCGCGGTGAGAAGACCAGAGGGACTGCAGGCTTCCCACCGGAACAAGGTTTCCTTGAAAAGAAACAGAAGACGATTTTGAAGCCTGATGCAGGTCGTCGCTGGTCAGTTGGACCCGGTTCAATGCGTTTTCCACACGTTTCGAATCTTCCGAAGCGGCATCTACTATACCGGTCAAGCCTTCACGAAGATTCTCCACAACCCGGCGAATATCACGATTAATTTTTTCCACGTTCTGGGCAAGATTTCGTATGTCTCCAGCCACGACGCCAAATCTGCGGCCAAGATCTCCCGACGCAGACGCTTCAATACCCGCATTGAAGGCTACAATCTTTGTTTGATCGCTGATGAGGTGAATTCTGCGTATCGCCTCGTCAATTTCTTCGAAATCGCGCATCAGGTGCATGAGCTTTTCCACGCGCCCTCGTTGGGCATGTTTGGCCTGGTTCAGAATCTTTGTTGCCTCACCGATTTCCAAGGAGGAATGATCCAGATTCTTGGTCAATGTTCCATAGGACCCAAGCAGCGCCGAAGAAACCCGTTCGTTGTCACCGAGCCCCCCTATCATTGAATTAAGTTGAATGCTGTGACTTCGCTGATATTCAATAGTCTCCTGAAGCTTATTCTTCAGGCTGGCAAATCCGTCACCAAGCCGAACTGACTGGCTCTGCAAAAAATTAAGTTCGAGCCTCAGAGCCTCGACTACTTGGCCGGTTTTATCCGTGTGACCTTTGATGACCGTCTTCAGTTTCTCAATATCTTCACAAGATTCAACATCAAAGGCTTCTGCACCGTTCCAATCCCTGGTGAGCGCATGAATGTATCCTGATAATGGCCTCAACAGACGATAAATCCCAACCACTGCGCTTCCGCATAGAAAGATTGTCAGACTTAGCAGCAGACTTAGTCGAAGCCACAATTGAATTTCCGCGGCAACCACAATGATGGAAACCAACAGTCCTGCTACCAACAGTCCCACAGACAGCAAACTGAGACGAAATAGAAGGGACCTTAAATGCCACACGATCAACCGGCCTTTTCTATTTTGTTAACATCAATTAATAGTACAAGGTCTTCAGTGTTTTCTCGCAGTGAACAAACACCCCATAGCACCTGATTCTGCCGATGGGCTTTCAACAAAGTTGGCAAGGGCCAGATATTGGATGCAGAGCATTGGAATATTCCACGCACTCCCGATACCGATAAGGCAACACCGCTTTCCTTAACGCGCAAAATTCGTTGCAGGTCGCCGTTTTGACCTGTTGCCCCCAACCACACATCCAAAGATTCGGCTCCTTCCGTTCCCGACTTCGTCATCACATCGATCTGGCTGATCGGGACACCATACATGCTTCCGTTTTGTTCAAATGCAAGGTATTCAAGAAGAGGCATCAGACGATCCGGTGGTTTTTGGTTGAATAAATCGAAGAATGCTCATCAAGTCGACTATGGATACCACACTTGATTTGAATTCAAATTGTCCCTGAAGGTGTGGGCGAGCAGATGCGTGGCCAAATTCGCTCTCTTTGGATATTTTGCTGACAGGAATATCCGCAATGTCGCTCACGTAATCCACACAAACACCTACAGACAGATCATCTTTTCTCAACATCAGAATCCGGCTGAGTTCCGAATCCGGTTTGCTTGAGAGACCGAGAATCTTACCGAGATCCACCACGGCTTCCAGATCGCCACGCAGATGAATCAACCCGAGAAAATAGTCCGGCAATCCGGGCACAAAGGTGATCTTGGCGGGAGGAACAATCTCCTTGATTTGTGTCGCATCCGCTCCGAATATATAATCCCCAATCACCATCAGGACAAATTGAATAGATTCTTCGTCCACATCCACGATCTGTTCGTTCCGCAGCTTCCTCCCCTGCTCTATGATTTTCTCGGGATTAAAATCGTTGGGCTTCATATCCGTCATCTTTTGTGTTTTGCTACTAATGAGTAGCTTTTCCTCGTTACCATCAGTTCGAACTCCAGCGCTCTTTCACTATCCTGCCATAGGCTGCGCTCAAAGGAGCCATTACCGCCGGAATCCGATAATACCGGAAAACCATAAAAGCGGTTTAGACGGGTTCTCACCGTGTCTAAATCGGCATGATCAGCGATATAGTTTATCACATGAAGTAATCCATCGTTGTCAAACTCAAGATAGTATTCTCTTTCATTTCTCTGCAAAACAACAATCTGACGTCCATTCGTCGAGTTGACAATCGACGATATATATTTCCAGGTACTGTCTTTGGCCGCAACGGAGTCCACGAAACTTCGTGAGCATCCCCAGGGAATATTGAACAGTCCCTCAGCAAACGGCATCTCAACCGGCTCCGGCGTACTACAGGCAGTCAGAATGAACAGGATCACCAAGACGAACGGCTTCATGAATGGACTTCCTTTTCTGCCGGAGTTTCACCAAGAATTCGGTCCTTATGCTGCATTAGAAAATCATACGCCGCCTCATACTCGTTTGGAATAACTCCATCCAGGATTGCCTCTTCAATGAGCTTTTTCAACTCCCCGACCTTTTTGCCTGGTTCCAAGCCGAACATCCGCATAATTTCATCGCCCTTGATGGGCGGTTGGAAGGCTCTCAATTTGTCTTTTTCTTCCACCTCACGTATCCGTTTCAAAAGGTGTTCAAAATTCTCGAGATGTCTTCGGGCGCGCTCCTTGTTGCCGGACGTAATGTCCGCACGGCACAGCTTTAGCAGTTGATCGACCTCATCCCCGCTGTCAAAAATCAGACGGCGTATGGCGGAATCGGTAACCCCTTCATCCACGAGTTGAATCGGACGCATATGCAAACGAACTAATTTTGATGCATATCCATAAAAATCGTTCGGCAGTTTCAGTTTCTTACCGATTCCTTTCACCATTCTGGCGCCGACATCCTCATGTCCGTAAAAAGTCCAACCTGTTCCCTCAACAAATCTCTTGGTTCTTGGCTTACCCACATCATGAAGCAACGCCGCGAAGCGCAGACGAATGTCGTTGGTGGTTTCACAAATGTTGTCAAGCACCTTCAGAGTATGTTTGAACACGTCTTTGTGCAAAAAGCCTTTCTGTTGTTCGACACCGCGAAGCATTGCAATTTCTGACAATACAAGTTCCAGAAGCCCTGTTTCTTCCAGCAGGTAGAAACCGATAGACGGTTTGGAACTGGAAAGCATTTTCAATACTTCATCCGTGATGCGCTCCTGGGAGACGATAGAAATGCGATGAGCATTTTTCCGAATTCCTTCCTTGGTTTGCGGGCTGATGGTGAAACCAAGTTGGGCGGCAAAACGAACCGCACGGAGCATCCGAAGGGGATCATCGGAGAAGGTGTGATCGGGGTCAAGCGGAGTCCGGATAATTCGCTTCTCAAGATCTTCGCGACCATTGAAGAGATCGATGAGTTCTCCATACGATGCTTCGTTTATTCGCATCGCCATCGCATTGACAGTAAAATCGCGGCGTGATAGGTCGCTATTTAGATCAGCCGGTTCGACGGCAGGATTTCTTGAATCCTGCGAGTAACTCTCGCTTCGGGCACCGACGAACTCAACCTTCAGGTTGTCGTACTGCTCCCCCATGGGAATCATGGCCGTTCCGAAGTTACGATAGACTACGACGGTATCCAAACGCAACGCCTCTGCCACCTTTTCGGCAAAGTCGATGCCGTCTCCAAGAACCATCACATCAAAATCGTTAACCGGCCTTTTGAGCATCCGGTCTCTGACATATCCTCCCACGACGAACGCTTCCAGTTTCTCCTCATCGGCAATGCTCCCAATCCTCTTGATAAGCGATTCCATCATGATCGATACCCCGTTGCAGGGTCAAACAAATGAAGGCGTGCCTTTTCGAAGCTCAAATACTTTATCCCGCCGATTTCATGTCGTTCATCCATACTCATGGATTTTGCAACCAACGTTGTCGGTCCGAGATCGAAAAACAAATGATTCACATCCCCCAAACGTTCGACGAACTTCAGCCTCGCCTGTATTCCTTCGGAATCCCTATCTGACACGTGAATGTCTTCGGGACGAACGCCCAGAATTCGTTTGCCGTCATTGTCTGCCTGGATAGGCATACTCCAACTGCCACATACAAACAATCCCTGCCTGATCTCTCCGCGAAGAAAGTTCATTCCCGGCGATCCGACAAATCCCGCCACAAAAGCGTTTGACGGCTTGGAGTATATATCAAGTGGATGCCCGGACTGCTCAATGCGGCCTTCGTTCATCACGATCATTTTGGAAGCAAGCGTCATTGCCTCGGCTTGGTCATGAGTTACGTAAATCATGGTCCATTCAAGCTCCCGCTGCAATTTCAGAAGTTCCATTCGCATCTCCACGCGCAACTTCGCATCGAGGTTACTGAGCGGTTCATCAAGCAGCAGGACTTTTGGCCTTCTTACCAGGGCGCGACCGAGCGCCACACGCTGCTTTTGTCCGCCGGACAGCTGTGACGGTTTATAAGCCAGATATTTTTCCAACTGCAGTAGTTCTGCCGTTTCGCCAACTAAGCGCCGAATTTCCGTTTTTCCGGTCCCGCGAACCTTCAGTCCAAACGCCATATTGTCCTGAACGGACATATGAGGGTATAAAGCGTAGTTTTGGAAAACCATACCAACCTCGCGGTCAGATGGTGGAACCGTGTTCACCACTTTTCCGTTGATTCTAACGGTCCCTGATGTCTCCTTCTCCAATCCCGCAATGATTCTCAAGGTCGTCGTCTTGCCACAGCCCGAGCCTCCGACAAGTACTGTCGTCTGACCCTGTTCGGCTATGAAGCTGACCGCGTTCAGTACCTGGTGCCGCTTCTTCTTTGAATGGAAAATCTTCGTGATACGATCAAGGGTGACTTCCGCCATGACTAAAACATATCAAGCTGTGAACGTAGTTTCTCCGAATACCAGTTTTGCCGGTCTTTCATTTGAAGTTTGTTTTCCAACGACTTGAAATTGGCGCCAAACTCTACAAGAAACTTGTCGATTTCCCGAATCAGGGTGTCGTGAGGCATACCCTTAAGAATCATACGCCTAATTTCGGAAAAATGATCCGCGAGCACACGAATTTGTGGTTCGGTCAATTCCACCCGCTTCCGGATCAACCTTTCAAACACCTCGCGTTCTGTCGTCATTCGAGTTCCTTCATAAGGCGGTCGATGATCGTAAGGGTGGAAATACCGTCTGCTTCTGCATTAAAATTATTGATCAGGCGGTGCCGCAATACCGGACGAACCACACTTCGGACATCATCAATGTCGGGCGTAAACCGGCCATCCAACACTGCTCTTGTCTTGGCTCCAAGGATAAGATACTGCGAAGCCCGCGGGCCAGCACCCCAATTCAGCCAAGTATTGACAAATTCAGGTGCCGCCGGGGTCTTAGGCCGCGTCATCGTAACGAGTTTCACAGCGTATTGAATGACCGCATCGGAGACAGGAACCCGTCGAACCAGACTTTGAAAAAACATGATTTCTTCGCCGGACATGACTTTTTGCAGTTCGTGTGCCTTTGCCCCTGTGGTGGATTTGACAATTTCAACTTCCTGTTCGACGTTCGGATAGTCAATCCAGATGTTAAACATGAACCGATCCAGTTGCGCTTCCGGAAGTGGATACGTTCCCTCCTGTTCGATAGGGTTTTGTGTGGCCAGAACAAAAAACGGTTCTGAAAGGGTGTAGGTCGTTCCCGCCGCGGTAACTTTATGCTCCTGCATCGCCTCAAGGAGCGCAGACTGGGTCTTTGGCGGAGTTCTGTTAATTTCGTCTGCCAGAACCATGTTGGCAAACAGGGGGCCTTTCACAAAACGAAATTGCTTGTTGCCGGTGGTCATGTTTTCTTCGATAACTTCCGTGCCGACAATATCACTCGGCATCAAATCCGGTGTGAACTGGATGCGACTGAAGTCCAAATCTAAGATTTTAGACAACGTACTGATCAGAAGGGTCTTCGCCAATCCGGGAATTCCGACAAGAAGACAGTGCCCGCGCGCAAAAAGAGCGATCAACAATTCCTGGATAATCTCATCCTGTCCGACGATTACCTTATGCAGTTCTTTCTCTATTGTCGATCGGGCTTCGCTCAAGGCTTTCACCGCATCCGCATCGTTCAACGCTCTTAACAGATCCATGCGGCCGGCACCGGCCATGGGGTCACTCGGCATGTTCCTCACCTTTCTTCAATCGATGTTCAATTTCTTCCCCGTCGGTTGGACTCCATCCGTCTCGGTCATTCCACCAGTGCGAGGCGCACACTTTGCACCGATAAAGTTTTCGGTCTTTCGCAGTAGACATGACCTCATCCATAACACCTGTTTCCATCGCCACCGATTCATAGGTTTTTTCCAGGCGGAACTGTTCATACGGCTTTACACGTACCCAAACGCCACCGTTCGTCTCGGCCGCAAATTTGACAAAAGCAGAGCATTTCGCGCAACGGTAGATGTGGACATTCTCTTCTTCACCCACCTTCTTCAACAGATCTTTGGTTCTCGCCAGATAAAGCGCATCAGACCAAAAAAACCTGTTTTTGGACCTCATCATAATTCTAACTGCTTGGTTTTGTACATTTTAAATTATATCTCTTTGAGCATGAAAATACAACAAAAAACCCCCGGATTCCAGTCGTCCGGGGGTAGTTTTTGGCGTGTCCGCGCTCATAATCCTTCGATCAGTAGTTCCCGTGGATATTCCACCGTATACTTGAGGCGAATTTCCACCTTTTCCTGCGGCTTGATCTTGAATTTCCACTCAAGCATTCCGTTGCTGCGTTTTTCGACATTGCCGCTGTTGAAAACTTGGACGGCTTTGTCTTTGTCAAATTCGGGAGTTACCAGTTCAACCTTGATGCGTTCATCACGACTCACCGGGAATTGGTCTCTGATGACGATTTCTTCATCGTTCTTCTTGAAACTCTGAACCGTGATTTTGAATTCAAACGTTTTCTTCTTGCTCTTGCTTAAGAAGCCCTTCTCCGCCTGATAGTCCCGGATTTGCTCGCGTTTGATTCGAATGCCCTCGTCCACTCCCAAAGAAGTTGTGAATGTTTCTGTCGGAATGATGGTTCTGAGCGACGTGGTTCCCACGTAATTACTTCCAAAGAATACGTTTGCATTTCCGGCTAAAAACGGAACATCGGTGGTATTTTCGATACTTCCCTGAAGATAGGCAAATTCGCTGATCTTGGGGACGCCCGTATAGGCAAAGTCGGCTTTGAGTGGCTGAGCAGCCAGCAAAACCCGATGTTCAAAGCCGTCTGCCGGGATATCCGATTTCTGTTTTACGGTGAAGACGACTGCCGTCGTATTCGTTTCGATCCCGGCTTCATCATACGTCACGGGGGCTTCAGGCACAAACGCCTCTTCCTCTTCAGCCATGCCCATGCCGGCACCCCCGCCGCTTCCGGCGAGACCGCTCAGCAAATCCATGTCGCTTGACTTCTTGGCGGATCGAGCGCTCCGCAAGGTGATCGGCTGTTCAACGCTCAAATACCACGCGCTCAGCGTTGGCACGTTGCCGCTTACCTGAGGACGCGCCGTAGAAATACTCAGATCCACCTGCTTCCAATCTTCGCCCGTTTTTTGAGAAACAACGGCGTTGTAGACGAACTCAACCGTCTTGTCGTCCGGTGAAACCCGTACGTCATAGGAGGGATACCAGCGCGCCCCTGTAATAACATAACTGAGGTCCAGTCTCGTCGTACCGCTTCGACCTGCTGTCACTTTCACAATGACGGATTTCTTGGCCAGCTTGCCATATCCGGACAACTGGCTGATCTGCCGTTTCAGGTTATTCTTGCGGTCTGAGAGATCGTCTTTTTTCTTCTCGGTAGTTCGAATCTCCGAATTCAGTTTTTCAAAATTGGTATCGTAGAACAGGAACAGCTTCGTCCAATCTTCCATGCTGGGCCGGGGTTGATCGCTATCCGGCTTCTGAGAAATTATGTTCTGTTTTATCTGATCAAGCAAGTCCTTCTCTTTGCGAAGCAGATTGAGTCGATCATTGTGCACCCGCTCCTCTGAAAGCAGGTTTTCCAAGTCGTCTTTTAACTCCTTCAGACGGTTTTTTGGAAGGGTGTCGATATATTCGGTCTCCACCCGGATATCGGTAATTCTGGAATCCGCAGTTCCCGAGCCGCCGATGCGCACGGATTCGTTGAGCAAACTTGGCGGCAAATTCTTGATGATCAGTTCTGCGTCGCCCGCAATGGACGCAATTTGCCCTGATCTGGTAATTTCCGCACGATCACTGAAAACGACCACTTTGCTGATTTGAGTAGGAAGGGTCTGCTGTGCAAAAGCGGGACAGGCCAACAGTATGATACCTAGTACGAAACGCATGGCAACCTCCGTTTTTATGAAATCCGTTTTGGAGTTGATATGGCGGATTGTCGCCTATTTGGAGAATTTAAAGACTGCAAGGATAACATTGGTACCTAAAATCACCAAACTAAAAATGAGAAACAGCCTCCACTTCTTGACCAGCGTTTCATACGCCACGGCATCAAAATCGGCGACTTGATCAAGCAGGGTCCCCGCTTTGCGAAGCTTTGCCATCCCCATGTGAGCAAGTCCGGCTGCCAGAATGCCAAACGATATCTTGAAATGAA
>JAGQUY010000091.1 GCA_020438245.1 Bacteroidota bacterium | reverse complement strand
ATCAAAGCGGTGGACGGACTCTGTCGCCACATGAACATGCCGATATTTCAAAAAGGAAAGCTAGACGGATCGGTTATAACCTGCCCTTTCCACGGCTGGCAATATGATCTGCAAACGCTTGAATGTATCGGTAAACCCGATATTTATCTGCGAGAATACGAAACCGTCATTGAACACGACAAGGTGTATGTGTCGCTCACCCCTCCGGGTGGCGAAATCGCCTGACACCTTGCTTATTTAAGACACTTTGGTTATTTATCCCCTTATGAAAGGAGTACCAAATGGCCGATATGCACTCGTTTGACGTCGTATCAAAGATCGATATGCAGGAAGTCACCAACGCAGTTCAACAGGCTCAGAAAGAGATTGCAACGCGTTATGATTTTCGCGGTAGTAAGAGCTCCATCGAACAAACCAAAGAAGAACTAGTGATCCTTGCTGACGATGACTTCAAAATGAAGGCCGTCATTGACATTCTTCAAGGTAAACTTATCAAAAGAGGCATCTCTCCCAAAGCTCTGAAATTTGGCAAGCAGGAGGAGGCTTCCGGCGGAATGGTTCGCATGCACATCAAGATGCAACAGGGCATCGAGCAGGAACAAGCCAAAAAAATTGCTGCGACGGTAAAGGATTTGAAGATGAAAGTGCAGGCCAGCATTCAAGGGGATCAGGTCCGCATCTCGGGAAAAGACAAGGACGATTTGCAGAAAGTCATCCAAGTCTTGAAGGACAAAGAATTTGATTTTGCGCTGCAATTTGACAACTACCGCTGAGACCTCGGCATGAACGTACTTGTGACCGGCGGTGCCGGCTATATCGGGAGCCACGCAGTGCGAGAACTCACACGATCGGGACATGAGGTCTTCACACTTGACAATCTCGTATATGGCCATCGTGAATTTGTTCCCTCCGAGCGGCTGACAATCGGAGAGGTCGGTAATTCGGATCTTCTGTCCAGGATCTTCACCGATCACAAGATAGAGGCGGTCATGCATTTCGCGGCTTATGCCTACGTCGGCGAGTCGGTTACCGATCCCGCAAAGTATTACAACAACAACGTCGGCTCTACACTCAGTCTGCTTGATGCGGTACGACGCTTTGGCATCCGGTATTTCGTTTTCTCTTCAACCTGTGCCACGTATGGCGAGCCCCAGAGTATGCCGCTCGATGAAGATCATCCTCAGAATCCGATCAATCCATACGGTCGAACAAAGCTCATGGTCGAAAAAATAATCGCTGATTATGGAAATGCATATGGCCTGAAATCGGTCTGCCTGCGATATTTCAATGCTGCAGGGGCGGACCCTGAAGGAGGTATCGGGGAAGATCACGATCCGGAGACCCATTTGATACCCCTGATACTCGATGCGGCGCTGAAAAGGCGACCCTCTATTACCGTTTTCGGCTATGACTATCCCACCAAGGACGGTACTTGCATTCGCGATTATATCCACGTCACTGATCTTGCGAGGGCACACGTACTCGCACTGGACTATCTGGTAAGAAACGGCGCAAGCGATGCCTTCAATCTTGGCAACGGTAGAGGTTTTTCGGTGCAGGAAGTCATCAATACCGCCGGGCGCGTGACAGGTCTCCCGATTCCGGTAAAGCGCGGCGAAAAACGTGCCGGGGATCCGGCAGTACTGATTGGAAGCTCGGCAAAAGCCATCTCGACACTTGGTTGGAAACCGGAGTTTGATTCACTGGAGGTCATCTTGGACACCGCGTGGCGCTGGCATCAACAACGATTTGAAAAATAAAGGAGTAGAATGGTCTACAGCATGACAGGCTTCGGCAAGGCTGAACACACGTTTGAAGGAACAACACTTCGCGTCGAAATTCGCTCTCTCAACAGCCGGTATTTGGATCTGACCTTCCGCGCCCCCAGAAATCTTCTGTTGAAAGAAAACGAAGTGAAAGAGACGGTGAAAAAGAAAATTGAACGCGGAAAGGTAACGCTGACTTTGACGGTTCACACTTCGGACGAATCCTTGACCGCCTTCCAGATGGATCAAACGCTGATCAACCAGTACGCTCACATGCTCAGGAAGGCCGCACAGGAAGCCGGCCTCGACGGCCCGGTCACACTGGATCACGTCTTTCACTTCGAGGATGTTTTCCTGTCAAACGCCACCAGCGAGATCAATGAAGACTTGTGGGCCCACGTATTAAAGACAATACAAGCCGCCCTCGAGGATCTCAACCAAATGAGGGCGGCGGAAGGCAAAGCCATTGCAAAAGACCTTCTGGATCGGCTCCGGCTAATTGAAAACCGCTTGGATTCCGTTGCAAAATCTGCCGAACAAGCCGTGCCCCTCGAGTTGGAGCGGCTTAGGGAACGCCTGCAAAAACTCCTCGACAAGACCGAAATGGATCCACAGCGCCTGAATATGGAAGTTACTATGCTTGCGGACAAGGTGGATATCACCGAAGAGCTAGTTCGATTCAAAAGTCACAACAAGCTGTTTACCGATCTTATCACCGGCTCGACGCTCCAGGTTGGACGCCGACTGAATTTTCTCACACAGGAAATGGGGCGGGAGGCCAACACGATGGGCTCTAAATCCTCGCAATCGGAAATAATCCACGAGGTGGTTTCGATCAAAGAAGAGTTGGAAAAACTCCGCGAACAAATTCAGAACATCGAATAATGTTCGAAAGTTTCAATCTCGACTATTGGATCGGGCTCGTCAACGGACTCGATACAGTGTATCTGTACGTTCTTATTTTCCTCGTTGGATATTTGGAGAATTGCGTGCCACCGATTCCCGGTGATATGGTAACCGTCATTGCTGCCGGTATGGTGGGAACCGGCAGGCTCGATTATCTGATGACCTTTACCGTTGCTACGGCCGGAAATCTGTCGGGGTTTATGACCATGTATCACGTTGGCCGTCTGTTTGGGCGCGACTTCTTTATTCGTCGAAATTTCAAATTCTTTCCGATCGAACAGATGGAAAAAACAGAAGCCTGGTTTCAGAAGTATGGTTACCGCATAATCCTCTTTAATCGCTTTTTGAGCGGTCTCCGTTCCGTGATTTCCCTTTTTGCCGGTATGACCCGGCTGCAAAGACGAAAAATCATACCGCTTGCGCTTGCCTCTGCCTTCATGTGGGACGGCATCCTGATTTACGCCGGGTATGTTGTGGGTGACAACTGGAAGGAATTTGAAGAAATCCTCGGTCATTATAACAAACTGGTTTTTGGAATTCTCGGGTTGGTGGTTGTTGTTTTGGTGGCCCGTTGGTTTCTGCGTAAATCGTCGAAGGACAGCCATGAGCCGTCCAACTGATCTGACCGAACTTCAAGAGCAGCTGAGAGAGCGTCAACCGGCCGAAATCAAACCTTTCCTGCTTGAAGCCAAGAACAACTTGATCGGCTCGTATACCCCGATGCAACGTGGAATGGCTCTGGCCAACGATCTGGCAGGCTTTTATGATCTGGTTATCCAGTCCGTCCTGGATAGGTTGTTGTCTCCTACCATCGACTATTGTTGCGCTGCTATCGGAGGATATGGCCGCCGTGAATTAAACATATTCTCTGATGTGGATCTTGTTTTCATCTACAACGAGATGGAGTATGCCGCAACGGAAGCTTTTAGACTTCAAATAAACGAATCCATACGGGTTCTCTGGGACGTTGGTCTGCAGGTTGGTCACAGTGTCCGAACAGTACAAGACTATCGATCGCTCGCTGACAAAGACGCAACCGTCAAGACATCTATTCTTGAATTACGGTACGTCGGCGGAAATCAAGTTCATTTTAACAAGACACAGGCTCAACTCGTACGTGCTGCCTTCGCAGAGCGCCCAAAGGAATTCCTGCTGTATCGCTTGGGTGTCTTGAAAGAACGTCACGACCGTCATGGAGGATCGGACAGAATCCTGGAACCTCACGTAAAAGAAGGAGCCGGCGGATTCAGAGATCTTCATGCCGTGTTTTGGACCGGCAAGGTCTGGCTATATATGGACGGTTTCGAGAAAGAAGCGCGCGACTCGGTCGACTGTTTATCTGTCCTGGCCAATCTTGTCCAAGTCGGCCATTTGACATCCGACTATGCCATTGGTCGATCCTTGGAATATTTGATGACGACAAGGAACGCGCTGCACCAACTGACCGGTCGACAACAGGACGTTCTCACCTACCCGCTTCAGCAGCCGGTATCAAGACTGCTCGGATACGAGGATCTCGAGAAGGTCAAGGGCGTCGAATCGTTTATGAGAACGTACTATCGTCATGCACGAAATATATCACACCTTATCGGGTTGGTTCGTGACAAGATCCGAACAGCTATTGAAGACCCCACCACCGATTCGCCGATAGAACTTAAACACGGATTTCAGATCGTGAATCGCAAGCTCTACTTTGAAGGGGCATTTACATCACAATTGGAAACGGAGCCTGCCGTCATGAGCCGCGCATTCCTATATGCGCAACAGTATGATGTGTCCATGAGCGAATCCCTTCAGGTTCTTATCAAGGAGAACATTCATCGTGTCGATGAGTCTTTTCAGAGACATCCTGTCGTGGCCAGGGATTTTCTTGAAATATGGAAATCAGAAGGCAAGGTAGCTCTGACGCTTGACCGGATGCATGCATCCGGATTCCTCGAGCGGTATCTTCCGGAATTCGGATATATCGTCGCTCACTACAATTACAACGTCTACCATTATTACACAACCGATGAACACCTGATTGTCGCAGTGAGTAAATTGGAATCGTTGTTCTTCGAGGATAGCGCGGATGACTCCACGGCCCTGCATCACCTGAGGTCAATTTATGATGAATTGACCCTGTTCGAAAGATATCAGTTATATTGGGCCGTATTTCTGCATGATATCGGTAAGTCACGTGGAGGCGACCATAGCCAAATAGGTGTAGCGCTCGCGCGTCAGATTTTTCAGCGTCTGGGCTACCGCGACAATGCAGATGCTGTCTACTTCTTGATTCTCAACCACCTTGTCATGGAACAGACTGCGTTCCGGCGCAATTTGAAGGACGAGGAAACGATCAAGGAGTTTGCCACCCTCGTGAGCAATCGGCGCTGGCTCCGGCTTCTTTATCTGCTGACGTTTGCCGATCTCTCTGCAGCAAACAAGTCTGCCTGGACCGATTGGAAGGGAATTCTGCTCTTGGAACTTTTTTCGAAGACGGATCTTTTTTTGAAAGCCTCTGAAACCGATTCCAAGTTCTCTCTTTCCGCGTGGGAGCGTGTGGACTACACATCGATACGACTGGAGAGTGAACTGGACGTACAGTTCGTCGACCAATCTGATTTTACGGAAGTTCTGGTGGTAACCTCTGATGTACCGTTTCGTCTGTCGCAAATTTGCGGAGTCATGGCGGCCTCGGACGTCAGTATTTTTGACGCCAATGTATTCACGCGCAAAGACGGCATTGTTATAGATCAATTTAAGGTCACGGATTTTTCAACGAACAGGTGTCTTTCCGGACATCAAAAGGGGCACTTAAAGCAACTGATGAGTGAAATACTTTCCGGAAAACAGGACATTCGAGCCTTGATGGAAAGACTTCAACGACGCTGGAAACGCCGAAAAATCAATCCGAATGTGGAGACGGAAGTATTGTTCGAAGACAACAAGAAGTTCACGATCATCGATGTCTTTGCCCCTGATCGGATAGGGTTGCTTTTTATCATTACACAGGCACTCTCAGATCTCGGGTTGAATATCTACTCGGCAAAGGTAGGTACCCGTCTCGATGGCGCGGCAGACTGCTTTTATGTGCTGGATCAGGAGGGTTCCAAGATTATCTCCCTTCAGAAACAGGAGGAAATCCGTCATCACCTGCTCAGGGTAATAGAAAAATAAACCAGTCATTCATCCCGGAAACCACACATGTCATCAAAACGGTACACCCCGATTTCTTTGAATTTTCAAACAAAACCCGAAAGCGAGATGCTGCAGCAGGCAACGTCTTTTTACGAAGTCATGAAAAACAGGCGCAGCGTCCGGTTTTTTTCCGATCGACCCGTCCCGCGAAAATGCGTCGAACTGGCCATCCAAACGGCGTCGACGGCACCCTCGGGAGCTCATCGCCAGCCATGGACCTGGGTGGTCATCGATGACCCGGCAGTCAAGCGTCAGATCCGTGAGGCGGCTGAGGCCGAAGAAAAGAAGAGTTACGAAGGCGGGCGCATGCCGCCCGAGTGGCTTGAGGCCCTGGCGCCGCTCGGCACCGATTGGCACAAGCCCTATCTCGAAACCGTTCCGTACCTGGTAGTGTGTTTCAGACAGAATTACGGTCTCGATCCCAACGGCAAGCAGGTTACCCATTACTACGTTCATGAGAGTGTGGGCATTGCATGCGGCTTGTTCATCTCGGCCATACATATGATGGGGCTTGCCACATTGACCCACACGCCAAGCCCGATGAACTTCCTGTCAAAGATCCTGAACCGTCCGGAAAACGAGAAACCCTATATTCTTTTTCCCGTCGGCTATCCGGCAGACGACGCGACGGTGCCAGACATCCGCAGAAAGGAACTGGAGGAAGTCATCCAATGGAATACCGGATCGGCCAAGGCGGCCGAATAAGTATTTGATTTTCTCCGCATCTTTTAATATATATGCGGCTCTCTGAACGAAATTTGGAATATGTTTAACGAAATAGAGTCACAAGACCAACTCGCCGCTCTGGAAAAGGAAATTCTCGCGTTGTGGAAACGCGATCGAATATTCGAACGGAGTATTGAGGAACGCGACGAAAACAAACCCTTCGTCTTTTTCGAGGGTCCCCCTACGGCCAATGGGCGTCCAGGCATTCACCATGTACTGGCTCGATCCATCAAAGACCTGGTGTGTCGCTATAAAACCATGCAAGGTTATCGGGTTGAGCGCAAGGGCGGCTGGGATACGCACGGGTTACCGGTCGAAATTGAAGTCGAAAAATCACTAAAGATCAGCGGCAAGAAGGATATCGAGGCATACGGTTTGGAGGCCTTCAATAAGAAATGTTTCGAATCTGTATGGACGTACAAGAACCAATGGGACGAGTTAACGGATCGAATGGGCTACTGGGTGGACCTGCAGAACCCGTACGTAACCTGCGACACCAACTACATTGAATCCCTTTGGTGGGTCTTTAAGCAATTTTACGACAAAGGCCTTGTGTACAAAGGATTCAAGGTTGTCCCCTATTGTCCGAAATGCGGAACACCCCTATCCTCCCACGAAGTCGCTCAGGGTTATGAAGACGTCAGCGACCCATCAATTACCATCAAACTTCAACTCAAGAACGAACAAAATACATTCTTCCTGGTTTGGACAACCACTCCTTGGACACTGATCTCCAACGTCGCCCTGGCCGTCGGCGAAGATATTATCTATGTCAAAGTTAAGTATAAGGACCAGTTTCTCATACTTGCCGAAGCTCGGCTCAAGGATGTCCTCAAGGAAGACTATGAAATAATTGAGACCTATGATGGTCGAAAATTACTGGGGCTCGAATATTTGAGACCCTTCGAATACCTCCCGGTGGACAAAAAAGCTTTTTATGTCATCCCAGGTGATTTTGTAACGACGGAAGATGGAACCGGCATTGTTCATACTGCACCGGCATTTGGTGAAGAAGACTATGCGGTTTGCAAAGCCCATGGACTTCCTTTTCTACGCCCGGTCGATGCCGCGGGTCAGTTTGAAGACGCAGTCACCGATTTCAAGGGCCAATTCGTCAAGGATGCCGATCCGGACATTATCACCAATCTGAAACGTCGTGGTTTACTGTTTCGTTCTGAAAAGATCAAACATAGTTATCCTCATTGCTGGCGACATCACACACCTCTCATCTATTATGCCCGTGATGCCTGGTATCTTCGAACGACTTCGTTCAAGGACCGTATGGTTGAAAACAATCTGCAGACAAAATGGTTTCCCCCGGAAATTCAAGAGGGCAGATTCGGAAACTGGCTACAAAATAATATCGATTGGTCGATTTCCCGGGACCGTTATTGGGGAACACCCCTGCCGATTTGGATTCATGAGGAATCCGGAGATAGTATATGCGTGGGAAGTCGGGAGGATCTGGAAAAAGGCCGGATGAAAGACGGAAGTCCGGTGCCGATCGACCTTGACCTCCACAAACCATACGTGGATGATGTCGTTTTCGAAAAGGACGGGAAAACATATTCGAGAACGCCCGAAGTCATCGATGTTTGGTTTGATTCCGGCGCAATGCCATACGCACAATGGCATTATCCGTTTGAAAACAAGGAGCGATTTGAAAAACAGTACCCCGCCGACTTCATCTGTGAGGGCGTCGATCAAACGCGTGGCTGGTTTTACTCCCTGATGGCCATTTCGACCTTTCTGTTTGATCGGTCACCGTACAAAAACGTAGTCGTCAATGAGTTGGTCCTCGACGCTCAGGGCAGAAAAATGAGCAAAAGCATCGGAAATGTAGTTAATCCGTTCGATCTGATCGATCAGCATGGCTCCGATATTCTCAGATGGTACTTACTTGTCAATACGCCAATATGGTTGCCAAAGCGATTCGATATCGAGGGGCTGACGGATATGAAGAAGAAATTCTTCCG
>JAGQUY010000090.1 GCA_020438245.1 Bacteroidota bacterium | reverse complement strand
CTGGAAATCAGGCATGATTGTATTTGTTCGGTGGGCTGCAATACTTCGGCGATATTTCTACTTCTGATAAAGGAAACGTTGGTAAAAGTGGAGGTGACCGAGCCGGATCGTATTCAATTCGTCAAGCGTAGGGAGAGTGATTCAGGCAGATTTACTTTTGAATATGTTCCATTGATCATTAGACGGATATATTTTCTTTATGATCTGACAGAGGGAACAAGGCGGGGCGGCCATGCCCATAGGCAGTTGTCCGGACTTATTCTTGCAGTTCGTGGCAGATTTGACATACTTCTGGATGATGGAACTCATCAAAGACAACTAACCCTTACGGATACGGGAGATGCGTTATTTGTGCCAAGGATGGTGTGGAGAGAGTTGAGTAACTTTTCTTCAGACGCCGTGGTGTTGGTTTTGGCGTCAGGTGTGTATGATGAGCAAGAAATGATTCGTAACTACAATACTTTCTTGACCGCCAAGCAGAACGGATAAGAATATGTCGTATGCAATCTGGCGCAATGACATGTCTTTACAAGCCGCCGAATTAATGGAGGAGTTGCTGGCGGAGACCAGACGGGTATTGAGTTCGGGAAAGTACGTTTTGGGCGGACAGTTGGCCGAGTTTGAGTCTGCCTTTTCCAAATACCACGACATCCCGTTTACCGTCGGTGTTGCCTCCGGAACGGAAGCGCTCTACCTCGCTCTAAAAGCAGTCGGGGTTGGCGAAGGCGCGGAGGTTATTACAACGCCGTTTACGTTCATAGGTACAGTTACAGCGATTCGGATGTGCAACGCGAAACCAGTTTTCGTTGATATTGATCCATCGACTTATAATATCAAAGTATCCGCAATCGAACCCCTGATTTCAAAAAGAACAAAAGCCATTATGCCCGTGCATTTGTACGGTCGTATTGCCGCAATGAATGAAATTGGTGAACTGGCGAAAAAGTATTCGATACCGATCGTTGAAGATGCTGCACAGGCACACGGGTCCTTGTACCATGGTAAGAAAGCGGGAACGTTCGGACACCTGGCCGCCTTCAGTTTTTATCCGTCAAAGAATCTTGGTGCCTATGGGGACGCAGGGGCCATCACGACGGACAACGAAGAAATGCACCGACGTCTCAAACTAATGAGGAACTACGGCCAAGAAACCGTATACGAACAAGTTATGGACGGCGTCAACAGCCGGTTGGATGAACTTCAGGCCGCATTCCTGACTGTAAAGCTGAAACATTTGGACAAATGGAACCTTCAGCGCCGAAAAATTGCCGATCTCTATCGAAATGAGCTTCCGTCCGAGTACTGTGTCCTGCCGGAGGAATCGCCGTTTGAAGTCAATAACTATCATGTGTATGTCATTCGTGTTCAGAAACGGGAACGCTTGGTCCAATTTTTGGAAAGCCGTGGAATCCAAACCAATATCTATTACCCAAAACCACTGCACTTGCAGATACCAAATCAGGATTTAGGTTACAAACTCGGAGATTTTCCTGAATCAGAAAGAGCATCCAAAGAGGTGCTGGCCCTTCCTATGTACGCAGAAATGCCGGAAACCGTCGTGCATGATGTAGCCGGGGCTATTCGAGATTTTTACCTTGGCTAGGACGTCTGAAGCTGATGATGAAGGCACTACTCCATTTCCTCATTCGAAAAATAGCACATTCCGATCACAAAAAAAGGCAAACAGCGGGATCGGTCTTGGTCAACGTCTCATCCGGAATAGGCGACGCCGTGATGGCAGAACCTCTCATTCGATCAGTACGGACTTCCCTGCCGACCGGCATCATTGGGGTCTTATGCAGCCCTCCGACAGAAGTGATCTTCCGACGCCATCCGTCTATCAATGTTGTTTTTGTACTGCCGACCGGTCTGTGGGCTCGCCTCCAGCTGATTTGGGCCATTCGAAAGCAGGGCTTTGACATCTACATCGGTGCTTTACCGAGCAACACAATTCGTCACTTGCTTATACCGTATTTCGCGTCTATTCCACGTCGTATAAAACATATGAGTCCTCATCAAGGACATCAAAACTACGATTTTCTCTTTGACCCTGTCGTTCCACTGGACAAGACGAAACACCGCGTATTGTGTAATCTGGATTTGCTTCCGCCGATTGGCCTGGAGGCAGTCAATTCCGTTCCTCAGCTCGACGTGGATAAGGGCACCTTGGCAAAGGTTCAAAAAGAACTTAGCCGGGCCGGATGGGACGCATCCTATTCGCTCGTAGGCTTTCATATAGGTTGCAATCCGGCGGCCATGGAAAAACGCTGGCCGCCTGAAAGATTTGCAGAGGTCGCGCGACATTTGTATGCAAAGACGCAATCTTGCATTTTACTGCTGGGTGGTCCGGATGAAAAAGAAGAGAATAGAGTATTTGAATCCCGCTTTGACGGGATCATTTTGAATTTTGCGGGCAAGCTTAACTTGTTGGAAACGGCCGCGGCCATAACCTTCTGCAGTTTTTTCATTTCGAACGACTCCGGACTCATGCATCTGGCGACAGCGGTCAATCGACCTGCCTTCGCAATTTTCGGCCCAAAGGATGAACGGCATATAGGCCCATTCGGAAATCGGCATACAGTCATTCGTAAAGGAAGCAGGGTGGATGACGTTCAAACCAATGACGTAATCAAGGTTCTGGAAGATAGTGAATTCGGGATTCCAAGTTTGCAAAGGAGCAACATTCGTGAATGATGTCATTGAAATACAAGGAGCCCGCGTTCACAATCTGAAAAACATCACTCTTTCCATCCCCCGAAACAAATTTATTGTCATAACAGGCGTAAGCGGTTCAGGAAAATCCTCCCTTGCTTTTGACACCCTGTATGCGGAAGGGCAAAGACGATACGTTGAGTCTCTTTCGGCCTACGCGCGTCAGTTTCTTGAAAGGATGGATAAGCCGGACGTCGATCACATCAAAGGGATCAGCCCGGCGCTGGCCATCGAACAGCGGACTCTTGCCAAGAATCCAAGATCAACGGTCGGAACCGTTACCGAGGTGTACGACTATCTTCGCTTACTGTTCGGCCGTATAGGACAAATCTACTGCAGTCAGTGCGGCAGCAAGGTTCGGCGAGACACCGTGACCAGCGTGGTCAATGAGCTATTGCGATTGGAACTGGGAACACGGCTCTATGTGTTGTTTTCTGTGCCGGCTAAGGAGAGTGAAATTTTGAAGCTGCATGAAGCAGGATTTTATCGAGTCCTTGTCAAGGGCGAAATAGTGGAGATGTCTGACGAAGCCGCGATCAGGAAACTATTGAAACAGAAAGAGATAATGGTCTTGGTAGATCGGCTGGCTGTTTCAAAAGAAAGTAAGACAAGGATCGCGGAGTCGGTGGAATCGGCTTTCCTTCATGGTTCTGGCAAATTAATCATTAGAATACTGGATCAAGAGGACAGGCAATTTTCTAACAAGCTTGAATGCAATACCTGCGGTGCTTTGTACCTGGAGCCAGATCCAAAACTTTTTTCCTTCAACAATCCGTACGGGGCCTGTTCTTCGTGCCAAGGTTTTGGCAATCGTATTGAAATAGATATGGATTTGGTTATTCCGGACAAATCTAAATCGTTGCGAAAGGGCGCGATAAAACCCTGGACAACAGACGGTTATGCCGATTATCAGCAGCGATTGGAAAAAGCCGCGAAAAAACATGGTATTCCTCTGGATGTGCCGGTATCTGAAATGAAACCTGACGATTACAGGGCTGTTCTTGAAGGAAGAGACGGATTTAAGGGTATTCAAGAGTTCTTCAAATGGCTGGAAACAAAAACATACAAAATGCATGTCCGAGTTCTTCTCAGCAAGTATCGGGGATATGTGGCCTGTTCAAGCTGCAAGGGTTCAAGACTGAGATCTGAAGCAAATTGCATTCAAATTAATGGAAAGACCATCCACGATCTTCATCGGATGACCGTTGCCGATGCCCATGAGTTCCTCAGGTCAATCGTCTTGAGCGATACTGAGAAAGAAATAGCCAGACG
>JAGQUY010000089.1 GCA_020438245.1 Bacteroidota bacterium | reverse complement strand
AAGAAATCCACAAGGCGCGAAAAAAAAATCGCCGGAACCAACGTCCCGGCGATCAAAGAATATATTTTCTTGATATTACTTGTTCCTGAGCTTCAGCAATTGACGGGCCGCGTCACCCGCTTTGACAACCAAGACGTCGGTTATCTCACCCGTATCCAGATCAATGTGGAAGGTATACCCGCCGAATTCCATTACGGCAATGTTAGTACCGTCAAATGTGATCATCCCTTCCACGTAAAATTCTTCGTCCCCTGCGTCAACGCCGCTGATTTTGAGCTTCATGGTGAAGCCAATAGTGCCGCCTACGGGGTATTCGTTTTCTGTGGAGAAAGCCACATCGGTTACCGTCGAAGTGTAGGTATATTTGAACGTGGCATTACCATACTGCGGCTCATTATAACCAAGCTCAAAGTTAATCGAATTGTCGCCGTTCATTGTCAAATTGCCGGTTGAATCCCGATACGCTGCTATCCCGGTTGCTACCAGATTGGCAAGAAGCTTCAGGTGGAAGGAGTAGGTGTATCCTTCTCCGCTTTCTATCTCGTCCGCCCGAATGTCTTGGTTGTACTCCATCTTGTCGGTTGCCGGAATAGGCATTCCGAAGGCATCCCGGGGAGTAAACCGAAGGTGTCCGGTCGCAGTTATCGTTCCAAATTCTGTGGAAGTCGTATCCCATGTCCAGAAACCGGTGGAGGGATCATAGGAAAACGATTGAATCGATCGGGCCTTTCGCAGCTGCCTCAAACCCACCTGAGAAGACGATTTTCCCAACTCAAAATCAGGCAGGGTACCGTCAAAGTTCGTAGCAACATCCTTTGCCCCTTTGAGTTGTTCGACGATGCCGAAATACAATCCGCTGCTCCCCTCTAACGCCAAATACGCTTCGTCATATGAGGCGAAATTCTGAGGCGTTTCTTCTGTGGTGCAAGCTGAAAACAAAACGCCTACTATCCCCGCCAAAATCATTAATTTGAATAAGTTACGCATGGCTACTCCTTGTGGTTTATATTCGAACACGCGACACGTGTTGTAATCATGCTTATTGTACAGCAACTTCGTATGACAGTCAATGACGACTGAGAAGAAAGGTAAATGGGATTTCTTTGGCTAGATTTCTACGTGTCGTGCGGAACGCAGTTTGGCCACATTGGCCCTTGCCTCGGTAACCGATTTGGGCCGAACCATCAGATATCGTTGCGTATAACAGGTCGTCCAGCAGCCGTCGCATTTTTTGTATTCTTCCAGACGTTGCCGATATTCATACCCGTCAAAAATAGATTTCAGGCTCTCCCGAAAAACGTTTCCGATGGGATTACCCTTGCACAAATGAACATCCCCGTTTTCCATAATCGTCGTGCGGGTGGATAAGTAGGGAGACTCCACAAACGGACACCACCCGAGCTTGGGATTCTCGATATACGGAGCGATGCCCTTGACAAAACTCTCCAGGTTCATGATGTCCGGATTCCCGGTGAGGAACTTGATCAGCTTGTCGAGCCGCTCGCCGGGCTGAATGACCATGTCGTCGTCATACCGGGTACTGAACGTCAGGGTATGGTACAGACCGATCGTCGAACGCCAGCCAAGGCTCTTCACGTGCGCCAGAATGTCCGGAATCTGGTCGATATTCTTGTTGCTGATAACCGTGTTCGCATACAACAGCGAACGCTTTTTCGATTTCTTCTGGATCGACCTTCTCATGTCCGTAATCATCTTCATCCGGTCAGTGACGGTTTCAGCATAATCTTTGCACCCCCGCAAGTCGTCCCCGATTTCACCCAATCCGTCAAACGAGGTCTGAACGTGCATCCCTCTTTCCAGACAAACCTTCACGGCAGGTTCGATTCGTTCCGGTTTGTTGTACAAACCCGTCACCAGGGTCGCCGCATATTTGAAGGTCTTGCCCGCCTCGATCATCATGTCGGGAAGTTCCTTCACCATCGTCGTCTCTCCGCCGGAAATAAATCCGACGTACGCCCCATACTCGCGAAGCGTAGCCATCACACCCTTAAACTCGTCAAGCGTCATGGTGTGCGTATTCTTGAACGGAATGACGCACTGGCGGCACCGCTGAGTGCAGGTATAAGTGATCCGTACTTCCGTGCTGGAGTTGAACGGTCTCCGGTGTGTGAGGTTATTCAGTATTTGAAACATGATATTCTAGAAGTAGTACAACACACCGCCGCTGAGGTACGAACTTTGATTTTGGTCATTGATATTGAATCCTATTTCTCCGACAAAAGCCACCCGGTTTTGAATGGGCAGGTGGATTCCGCCCAGAAGATTCGTACTCGACTGTTTGGCATCGCTGGAATACGACCAATCAAGACCGCCATAGAGCGATCCGAATCTGAACTGATTGCCCATCATCAGAGCCGCCCGCAGACCGCTGTCACTGCTGGAATAGGCGCCGACGCGCATCGTGAGACCGATACTGCCCGGCCGGTCGTACAAGAGCTGATAATCCAGATAGCCGCTGAAGTAGTTTTTCGACCGGATCAACCCGATGTCGGCGCCAAGACCAAATCGCGGCGCAAGACCATACCGCGCATGGCCCAATAGGCCCAGTTGGTCGTTGCCTTCCAAAAAATATTTTCCCTCGGCGCCCATCAAAAATTTACCCTTTTTCAAAACGGAGGCGGGTCCGAAAAAACCCGTGCCGGCCAGGGACACACCGGTGAACAATACAATGGCCAATAGGATCGACGTGAACGATTTCATTTCACAGGACTCCTGAAATAAATTCTGAAGGTGGTTGTCGCCGCGTATGATACGGCATTTTAAGTCTGAATGCAACAAGGACGGGCTTCTGTCGCTGTCTTCCTTCAAATAAACCATTGAAAGTATCGGGAATTTTCTCTATCCTGCTGCAGTCATTAACGTATTGCGAGGAGACCATGCAATATCTATCGGTAAAATCGTGCCTTGAATCCGGCAAAAAAGCGCTGACCTTTGGAAATCGCCTCATTCTTCCTTTCCACTGTCGCTTCATAAGCATTACCGTGGGTCTGGGCATGTCAACCCTTTCTGAACCCGATATCTACCACGATTTCTCGTCCGACGATCGCGATCTCATCGTCGAAGTGGATGACTTGTATACCAGTGTGTATTTTCTGACGAAAAATAATCTCCGCAAGGAATTCGGTCAGCACAAAGGCGGGGTTATGATCACATACTGCGAGCAGGCCGACGATATTTTCGAGGTCTCCAATCACAAACGAATTCGCCTCAAATTCCGGGATGACGTCCCCCAGGTGTCTTTCGAACAGGTCGACTGATTCTTATCCTTGCTAAACCGGCGCTTTATGGCGATCATAAGGAATGCGCCGCCTAGCCGCTTGTCTTCTCGTCTTCTGTTGCGCGTGTTCGAAACCCCCGGAAGACGTGCGGAAATCCCATCTCATCGGTCCCGGCTTTCGCTATCTATACGCAAACCAGCCTCGGCTGCAGCGCGTTACCCATACCCTTGAAATCAATAGTGAATTTGGCTGGACTCTTCAATCTGTAAAAGCAGGCCCCAGGGCCACGGCGACGTTGTCTGCGCTTCTCGAAGAACACCCGGAAGCGGTGGCCGCCGTAAATGGAGATTTCTTCTCCAAAGAAGGATTGGCGTCGGGCATTCAAATCACCGGCGGACGTCTGGTGAAAAACCCTGCAACGTCCTGGATGGCGTTCGGAATGGACGGCGACAACCGCCCTTTCATCGATACGCTCACCTGCTACGGCGAAATCATTATCAATCAGTTCACTTCTCTCCTGATCGACGGATTTAATCGCACGCGCCAATCGGAGGAATTCATTCTCTACAACAGCTTTTTTGGCCCTGCGACCAACACCAACGAATACGGCGGCGAAGCTACTCTGCGCCTGCGCCACGGTCACGCAACCGTCGGGGATACAGTTCAGGCCGTGGTCATCGCCATCGATTCAACGACGGGAAATAATCCGATCACCGATTCAACTCTTGTGCTCAGCGGTCACGGGGAAAAGCAGGTTCGATACATTCGCCGTATGTTCGTCGGACAAATTCTGGAGGTCGCGATCACGTCATCACGCGGACGGGTCAAAGAAGCGGTCGGAGGCTTCCCGGTACTGGTCCGCGCCGGCGCCAACGACATCCGGCCGGAATTCAATAAGGGGGAATTCTACGCCGAGGCGACCGCCCGAACCGCCGTCGGACTTTCCGATTCGGCCCTTTATCTGGTGTGCGTTGACAAAACTCCGCCTGCAACCTCCGCGGGCATGTCCCTTTTCGATTTGGCGGAGTTCATGATTTCCCTGGGATGTACGGAAGCGCTCAACCTGGATGGCGGCGGCTCTTCCACGATGTGGCTTAATCACAAAATCGTGAACAAACCCAGCGAGGGCGAAGAACGTAAAATCGCTAATGCGTTGATGGTTTTGAAACCTTAAATTCATCCGATGAATCAGCCTCCTATCCGCCGGGTGAAAAACCCGTACGAACTCACGGTCAATTTTAAAAGCGCGTTGTTTATTCTCGCGCTGCTGATCGTTCTGTCGGTATTGGCCTATACCCAATTCATTGTGGAACGCCTGCGCGACGATTCCCGCCACATCGTCACGATCTATACGCAAATGATCGCCCATATCGGTGAAGGCGACCCTGAAGGAGAGTACAGTTTCGTCTTCGAAGAAATCATACGGCGCATCGATTTCCCCATCATCAACACAACACCCGATTCGACTCCCATCTCCTGGAGAAACATCGAGGAAGTTCCCGGCGATACGTTGACGCCGGTCTCCCTGGAAACGCTTCGTGCCCTGATCCATGAAATGAGTACAGACAACCCGCCGGTACCGATTCTTTACCAGGGCACCCTTCTTGGATACATCTTTTACGATACCGATTCCCGGCTGATCCGTCAATTGAGCTGGCTTCCTTTTGTCGAAATCGGCGTGGTGGGGGCCTTCATCCTGATCGGCTACATCGGATTCTCGAACATCAAACGCAGTGAACAACGCAGCATTTGGATCGGTATGGCCAAGGAGACCGCTCACCAGTTGGGCACGCCCCTCTCTTCCCTGCTCGGCTGGATTGAATTATTGAAAGGGGAAAACGAAGGCCGCGAGGGTGCGTTGCAAATCCTTCGGGAAATGGAAGTCGATCTGCAACGACTCGATCGGGTTGTTTCCAGATTCTCACAAATCGGATCGGCTTCCGATCTGAAGAGTCAGCCGCTGATCCCGCTCCTTACGGAAACGGTAAACTACTTCCGGCAAAGAGTTCCTCAGTCCGGCAAACGGATCACCCTCGTCGAAAAATATGAAATCCATCCGTCCATTTACCTTAACAACCAGCTTTTCACGTGGGTGATCGAAAACATCATTAAAAATGCCGTCGACGCGATCGAAGCCCGGGAAGGCAGTATCACGATATACGTACACAAGGAAGAAAAACGAATCGCCATCGATGTCACGGATACCGGACGAGGCATTGACGCGAAGAACTTTGCGAATATCTTCCGGCCCGGATTCAGCACAAAAAAACGCGGCTGGGGATTGGGCCTCAGTCTCGCCAAACGAATCATCGAGGACTATCACGGCGGCAAAATATTCGTCCGCGACAGTCTCGTCGGCGAAGGCACCACGATCAGAATCCTCATGCGTGAAAATTGACAGGCGGCAGGACTCTCCCGTAAATTTACTTTTTGATTTTTTGCCAACTTTGGCTAACTTCGCCCATATCAAACCTCGTTAACACCGGACAAACCAGTATGCCCCCCACGGAAGAAAAAATTCGCGAGATAGTGGAAGAAGCCAAACGTCAACTCGGTCCCGAAGCCGGCGACGATACGCTGAAAGCGGTTGTTATGGAAACCATCCGCCGCCTGGAATCGACCGGCTCGTCGTACGTTTCGGAACACCACAGCACGTTCAAATACCTTAACCTGACCGAAGGCCGTATCATCGTGACGAGCTTTGGCAAGAATCAGCCCGGTGTCATTTATTCTATTACGAAAACGCTCAATGAATGTCACTGCGACATTCTCGACGTCAGTCAAAAAATTATGCAGGATTTTTACACGCTGATCATGTTGGTAGATATAAAAAACGCCGACTGCCCGTTCGGCGTCATCAAAGAAAATCTCGCCAAAACGAGTGAACAACTGGGTATCCGGATTCTTGCCCAGCACGAAGACGTTTTTAAAGCCATGCACCGCGTTTAACGATGAATTTCTCTACGATCCTCTATGAGCAGGAAGGCGGTATCATAACCGTCACCCTGAACCGCCCAAAAGTCAACGCCCTGAACAGTCACCTGCTGGCAGACTTGTCCGAAGCGTGCGACGCGATACGTCAGGATCAATCCGCACGGGTCGTAATTCTGCGTTCTGCACTCGACCAGTTTTGCGCCGGTGCAGACCTCAAAGAACGTCAGGGTATGAGCGAAGCGGAAGTGAAACATTTCGTCAAAAACGTAATTGGCGGCGTGATCCGAAAAATTGGCGATCTGGAAATTCCTACGATTGCCGCCGTGCACGGTAGTGCGCTCGGCGGAGGCTGCGAACTGGCGTTGGCCTGCGATTTTCGCATCCTTGCCGACGACGTAAAAATCGGGTTGCGGGAAACGGCACTCGGTATCATTCCCGGTGCCGGCGGAACGCAGCGCCTGCCAAGACTGATCGGTTACTCCAATGCATTGTTGTGGATTCTTACGGCGCGAATTTTTACGGCCTCCGAAGCGCTTGCTCAGGGCGTCGCCAATCTGGTTGTTCCGCGGGCCATCCTGCCCGATGAAGCGATCAGCCTCGCTCGTGAACTGGAGAGTAATGCGCCGGTTGCCGTGAGAAAAGCAAAAAAGGCGGTGCGGCTTGGACTCGCCGTGTCCCTCGAAAAAGGCCTGGAAATCGAAAACGAGTGCTACAACGAGATCATCCCCACGAACGATCGATTGGAGGCATTGAAAGCTTTCTCGGAAAAACGTAAACCCCATTGGACGAACTCATAATTCAACGCTCACAACCCCTAACTGGATTGCCTTCGTTGTCACCCGAACCTTCAGTTGTCCTCTCAAAAACGTTCGCTACGCCTTTTCAAAATGCCATCGCAACGGCCCGGACCTGTTACAGTTCCAAGGGTATCGTTCGCGACGAACAGATAACCGAAAAAAACTATCCGCTGGCCCAATCGGTTTACCACGCGGGTCACCATACGGTTTTTACCCATGCCTACTTCCAATTTGAGCTGGCCAATATCTCAAGGCAGTTTATTTGGAGTTTTTTGCACAGTCATCCCTACTACAATTCGGAACAGGTCAGTCAACGATACGTGTCGATCAAGAAGGATGCATTCCTGACACCTCCGCTCACCGGCGAAGCGCTCCGGGTTTATCGTAACACCCTCGACCTGCAGATAGCGGCGTACGATCGGCTTAACGAGAAACTGAAACCGGTTGCCGAGGAAGCGTACTTCAAACGCTTTCCGTCGCGTCTGAAAGTGAAAGAAAAATACGACGGAGAGATCAGGAAAAAATGCCAGGAGATTGCGCGATACGTCATTCCGGTCGCGGCGTTGGCGTACATGTATCATACGGTAAGCGGATTGACGCTGCTGCGGTACTACCGGCTCGCGAACCAGTACGACACTCCGACGGAACAAAAAATCGTCATTGAAAAAATGGTACACGAACTTGTCAAGGTCGATCCGCTGTATAAGGTGATTCTGCAAGAGGAGTTGCCCATCGAGGATACGCCGGAATACCGGTTTTTTATGGCAAACCGGTCATACTACGACACGAATAGTCAAAGGGCTTTTCTCGACGAATTCGATGCCTCCCTCGACGGTCGCATGTCAAAATTGGTGGATTATAAGCAGGGTAATGAGTCGATCCTCGCCCAAAGCGTTCGGGAAGTACTCGGAATGACACGAGCCCATTTGAGCGATGAAGAAGCCATCCGGTTGGCCATCGATCCTTCAAAGAATCCGCTGTTTGCCGAGTCCCTGAACCTCACAACTCTGTCCAAGATTTCACGGGCCATGGTGCACCCGCATTACACGTTTCGCAAAAAAATCAGCCACACGGCCGACTCGCAGGATCAACGTCACCGTATGACGCCCGCCTCCCGGCCCGCGCTGCTTGCCCATTGGAGTGACAGCCCCGACTACATTACACCGGCACTGATCCGGCAGGATGCAGACATTCAAAAAATGTACGACGAAACGATGAGTCGTTCGTGGGAGGGAATGAAAAAACTTCGAGCGTTGGGCGTCCCCGAAGAGTTTACGTTATACCTCCTGCCCAACGCCACGTCGGTTCGATTTACGGAATCAGCCGATCTGCTGAATCTTCATCATAAAATGGCGATGCGATTGTGCTATCTGGCCCAGGAGGAGATCTGGCGTGCGTCGGTTGACGAGGCGGAACAGATTACCGCCATCAACCCCGTCATCGGACGATATCTGCTGCCCCCTTGCGGCATTCGGCATCTTGCCGATATTCGCCCATACTGCCCGGAAGGAGCCCGCTTTTGCGGCGAACGGGTCTGGACCTACTCATTGGACCAGTACACCCGAACCATCTGATCAAAACGTCCTCTCCATCGCCAGTGCATCCAACTGATTCTTGATTTCTTCTGTGGCCTTCTCCCCGACGGGCAATAGCGGCAGCCGGGTCTCTCCGCCATGAAAACCGCACATATCCATCGCCGCTTTGAGGCCGGCCACACCATAGATGGATGTTACCGCGCTGGAAAGAGGGTTAAGCCTCAGTTGAAGTTTCCTCGCCTCGTCCACGTTGCCTTTTTGCCAAAGAGTTTGCAGCCGTACGCAAGCCTCCGGAAGAATATTGGCTACGGCAAGTATTCCTCCGACAGCCCCCAATGCCAGCGCCGCCAACAGCGTGTTCGCATTGCCAACGAACATCGCAAAATCAGGCGGAACGTGAGAGACAATATCGGCAAAAAGACTCATGTTCCCCGAACTATCCTTCATACCCGCAATATTCGGATGTTCGGCAAGACGCGCAACAGTGGCCGCTTGGAGACTCATGCCCGTATATTGAGGAACGCTGTACAGCAGCACCGGCACTTTGGCGCTCTCCGCAACGTCGAGATAATGACGAACCATGGCTTCCTGGGTTATCGCCGATTTGAAAAACGACGGCGTTATGACCAGTACGCAATCGGCGCCGCACTCCGCCGCCGTCTGCACCGTGCGGATCGTCTCTCTGGTCGATTCTTGACCCGCGCCGGCCATCATAATTTTTTCTTTCGGAATGGCGGCTCTCGCAGTATCGAGAACGATCTTCCTTTCCTCCTCCGACAGCATGACCGCTTCACCGTTTGAACCCAAAATCAAGTAGCCGGAGAGGTTCGTCGCATTCAGTTTCTTGATGTTGTCTGTCAGCCTTTTGGTCGAAACCATTCCCTCGACAAAAGGCGTCGGGACGGGAGGCAATATACCTTTCAAGTCCATAGACGATTTCCTTGTAGTAGTTGGTTCAAGATTTCCAATTTTAACCTTTAAGTCAACGCCGGGATTGGTTTCTTGAATTTCGGTTGAATTACCACAGTATTCCGTTTAGATTTTCGCATCAACCATATCGGAGATAACTATGAAATCATTGACGTTCTTTTCCTTCATCATACTGCTCTGTGCCTGCCAGCCGCCCAAACCGCCCGAAATCAAATACACAGTTACTGGCCACGGGGAAAAGACCCTCTTTTTCGTACATGGATGGTGTATTAATGGATCGTATTGGGACTCTCAAGTTGCCGCATTCCAGGATAGATATCGGGTCGTTACCGTCGATCTCGCTGGGCACGGCGCATCCAAGGTAACCCGCGAGGACTGGAGTTTCGACAGATACGCGCAAGACGTGGTCAATGTTATTCAATATCTCGATCTCAAGAACGTCATCCTGATTGGCCATTCAATGTCCGGCAGCATAATTACCAGGGTGTCTCTGACAATGCCGGATCGCGTCATTGCCCTTATCGGCATCGACAATTTCAACGACGTAGCCGCACCGCTTGATTCGGTCCAGGAAAGCCAGATTGCCCAACTGATTGAAGTTCTGAAGACCAATTACCGGGAAACCGCAGTGGCTATTTCAAGCGCCAGTTTGTTCAGCCCAACCACCGATTCGTCCGTGATCAAGAGGGTGTTAAACGACATTGAAAATGCAGACCCCGCAACATCTGCCAGCACGATCGAATCGGTCACCGGCGAATCGAAGGTTGAAGGTGCTATTCTTAAAAAGTTGAAACTGCCGCTCTGGCTGATCAACAGCGATCGCAATTCGGTTAACGAAGAGGCCCTGAAAGAATATTGCCCTAAATCATACAAAATCAAATGGGTATCCGGAACCGGTCACTACCCGATGATTGAAAATCCTGAAGAATTCAACGCGCGCCTCGATGAATTTCTATCTGAATTGCACTGATTCGGAGCATTTTCTCATTTTTTGAGAAAAAACGCATCAACCGTCTTCTTACTTTCGAGCATGGAACCAACAAATCAAAAGCACCTTGTATCCCTCAAGCAACAGATGGTATTGAGGAGGTACTCCAAGAACACGATCAATCTCTACCTGCACCATGTCGAGAGTCTTGCCAAGCATTGTCAAAAGTCCCTTGACCACATTTCTTCAATGGACGTTAGGCACTATATCATTCGCTTGGTTCAATCAAATCAGCTGTCGGATTCAACGCAGCATGCAGCAATCAGCGCGATCAAGTTCTTTTATAAGCACATACTGAAAGTCCCAATCGATGTATCAAATATCCCACGGCCCAACGCCCCGAAAAGACTTCCGCTGGTCCTTAATCGGGATGAGATCGAAAGACTGCTTGGCGCTATTCCCAACAAGAAGCACAAAACAGTACTTTACCTGATTTACGCATGTGGCCTACGTGTCGGTGAGGCAGTCTCTCTTCGAATCGCAGATATCGACGGTGTTGCTGGCAGTATATCTATCCGTGCCGCCAAAGGGAACAAGGACCGCTACGTGCCTATATCGGAAGGGGTATTGATGCACCTGAGGTCCTACTGGCGAGATTCTCGTCCGGAGATTTGGCTTTTCCCAAGCAAGATAAGAAATTACCACGTAAGCGCCCGCACGATTCAGCATGTATTCTCTCAAGCCTGCCAGCGGGCCAAGATCCGAAAAGGCGTCACAGTCCACAGCCTACGTCACTCCTATGCAACCCATCTGCTTGAGCAAGGAATCAATATCCGGTATATCCAGCAAATACTCGGGCATAAAAGTCTTAAAACTACTCAAATCTATACGCACATCAGTCATACGAGCATAAACTCCATCAAGAGCCCTGCCGAATTTCTTGTCAAGGACATCAATATCCCTTATTCAACGATGCCCCCCGCTTATTACTGCGCATAACTTAACCCAAATTTGCCTTTTCACGACATTCCGTCTAAATTACCCAATGACTTATTAACCGCAACTACATATACTAACAAGTTATATGCAATGCCGTCAAATAGT
>JAGQUY010000088.1 GCA_020438245.1 Bacteroidota bacterium | reverse complement strand
CGGCTCCCTGGTACGTTCAACCCACCTTCAATACACCCTCATCGTCAAAAAAGGGCCCCGAAAAGGGCACTCCAGGATAGGAATAGGTCTCTAATATCTGAAGTTCCTCAATTCAACTAGAAGTCTTCAAATTCTTTGAAATCCGAGATTCCCATACCTTTCATCATTCAATAGACCTGCGTGATCGGAGATTGGTAGAGAAAGACGCCTTGCCTGACCATTTCGTCACTCTGTCGCACGACAAAATGGGAGTGAATAAGATGCGGCGTCAATCTGAATCCACACCTTTTTTCCCAGTTGAAACCGTTGAGAATTTACCTACAGAATCCCAATTTTTTCTAAGTTCGGTTTTCCCAAATTTTGCCTCCGACAAGGTTGACCTTCATCCCAGCAAAGCGTATTATACCTACCTGATTTTGGCTTGTCAGACTGATCCCATTCTTGCGATCTGATCGTCCCGATCTAATGGGGTCGAGAACTCTTAAGTTAGAGGAGAACCTGTCGGACAGAGTATCTTGATCAGAGAACTTCGTCTCACCGTTTTTTTGCCCGTCTGTGATTTGTTTTTAGCTTCGCCCGATTGGATGAATATAATTTTGTCACAAATAGAGGAGGACAACATGGTACAGACTGTCAATCGTTTACGCTTCTGCAGTCTTCTTTTCCTGGTGATTGTCTTGATGTTGGGCGCGGTCGTCCCAACGCAGGCGCAGGATCAGAAGCCGAACATCGTGGTCATCTGGGGCGATGACATCGGCATCACCGATGTCAGCGCCTATTCCTTCGGCATGATGGGTTTCAAGACGCCCAACATCGACAGGATTGCAAAGGAAGGGATGATGTTCACCGATTATTATGCCGAGCAGAGTTGCACCGCTGGGCGTTCGACCTTCATCACCGGCCAGTGCGTTGCCCGCACCGGACTTTCCAAGGTCGGCATGCCGGGCGCCAAGCAGGGCTTGCAGGAACAGACCGTCTGCATGGCACAGGTTTTTAAGGAACTCGGTTATGCCACCGGTCAGTTTGGCAAGAACCATTTGGGTGACCGGGACGAGTACCTGCCAACCAACCATGGTTTTGACGAGTTTTACGGCAACCTTTATCACCTAAACGCCGAGGAAGAACCTGAACTACCCGATTATCCCAAGGACCCTGAGTTCAAGAAAAAATATGGTCCTCGCGGCGTGCTCGACTGCAAAGCCGACGGCAAAATCGAAGACACGGGCCCGCTGACCAAGAAGCGGATGGAGACCATTGACGACGATATCCAGGCCCGTTCGCAGGACTTCATCGAGCGTCAGGTCAAGGCAAAGAAGCCGTTCTTCCTGTGGACATGTTTCACCCATATGCACTTGCGCACCCATGCCAAGCCGGAAAGCATTGGCCAAGCGGGTCCGGCCCAGGGGATTTATCATGACGTCATGATCGACCACGACAAGAACGTGGGAGCCATCCTGGACACCCTCGACAAGCTGGGTATTGCTGATAACACCATCGTCGTCTATGGCACGGACAATGGCCCGCACATGAACACCTGGCCCGACGGAGCCATGACCCCCTTCCGCAATGAAAAAGATACGGGATGGGAGGGCGCCTTCCGTGTTCCGTGCATGGTGAGATGGCCCGGCAAAATTAAACCAGGCCAAGTCTCCAACGAGATCATGTCGGGACTGGACTGGTTCCCCACTTTGGTCGCAGCTGCCGGCGAGCCCGATATCAAGGATAAGCTGTTAAAAGGCTATAGCGCCATGGGGAAGACGTTCAAGAATCACCTGGACGGCTACAACCAGCTTCCCTTCTTGACCGGCAAGGAGAAGACGGGTCCACGCAAAGAGATTTGGTATTTCTCCGACGAAATCGACCTGCTGGCCGTACGCTACAACAACTGGAAGCTTCACTTCATGGTCCAGGATTCCCCCGGGACCATAGACGTCTGGCAACGTGAATTCCGCAACCTGCGGATGCCGCTCATTTTCAACCTGAGGACGGATCCCTACGAGAGGGCGACCATCACCTCCAACACCTACTGGGACTGGATGATCGATCACGTTTGGCTGGTGTACCCACTGGCGGACGAACTCGGCGCATTCCTGAAAACCTTCGAGGAGTATCCACCGGCGCAATTACCCGGCAGTTTCACCATCAGCGGTGTAAAACAGACACT
>JAGQUY010000087.1 GCA_020438245.1 Bacteroidota bacterium | reverse complement strand
CATTTTTACCCTGGACCCTCAAGGAACTTTTACTTGAAGGGACGAAACTTGGCCTACCCTTATCGCACCCAAAGAACGTTCCGACGATTGCTGATTTTTTCCGGGACTCTTCTTCTTACGATAGTGCCATCGGCTGAAATCGGTACTTCTACGCGCGCCGTGTACGAAATCGAAGTTGCCCCGGGCACTTTTCATCTTGATGTGTCCAATGATACATTGGCCTACCTGGTTGATGCATTAATTTTTCAACATATCGACGGAACCTACTACACCCTCCGGTTCAAAATTTCAACAGCCAATCTGATGCAAAGAGTCCGGCAAAACGTCGACAAAGAACTGGTCAAAATCATCTTACGATCGTCCCACGACGTCGAGGCGTTGGCCGGAAAGATGACCGCCTTTGCGAAATACCGGGGATTGGACCCCGCGTCCTTTATGGTGTCTCTGGTACAAAATGGCATACCGTATCGGCGAGATGAATTTATGGAACTCACCTATCCGCGAGCCTATCGGGACTATCATAAATATGCTATCGAAACGCTTTTCGATAGATCCGGAGACTGCGAGGACAAGGTTATTCTTGCAGCTTCGCTGCTCAAAGCGGCGGGCTTCCACATCGGATACGTGGAGGTACCTGAACATATTCTATTGGCGGTTGAAGGATTTTACCCGGACGGAAAGCATTTTCTGTACCACGATCGTTCTTATTATCTGTGGGAAATGACCCAATTGCATGGATTGCCCGGGCAGCTTTCGCTGGATTCGCTCGAACAAGCCATATTCACTGAAGTTCCGTAAGAAGCGTTTGTCTTTTGTGGTGGCATCCATCGTTTTAGTTTGTTATTTTTTCTCGAAAAATTTCCAGAGGATGCGCATCTGTCCGAGTACTTACCCACACCGCAGGAAAAAAAACAATTCGTAAGGCGTATGTTTGACAACGTGGCTGCCCGCTACGATTTCCTCAACCACACGCTGAGCTTCGGCATCGACATTTATTGGCGGCATCAAGCCTTGAAGTTGATCAATTTTTCGATGAATCCCCGACTGCTCGATTTGGCAACTGGTACTGCAGACGTTGCCCTCATGGCTGTGAAGAAAGGCGCAAGAAAGGTAGTCGGAATTGATCCGTCCCAAGGAATGATCGCCCACGGTAAAACCAAAATTCTGCAAAAGGGTTTGGACTCAACGATTTACCTGATAGAAGGAGAAGGCGAGCATCTGCCCCTGCACGACAAATCTGTGGACGCAGCGACCGTCGCATTTGGTATTCGAAATGCATCTGATATCAGCAAATCGTTGGCAGAGCTGGCCCGTGTGTTGACAGACACCGGTGTCATAGTTATTCTTGAGTTTTCCCGGCCGACGCTTCCGGTTTTCAAGCAATTGTATCTGTTCTACTTCAAGACGATCCTTCCCTGGATCGGCTCAATCGTCTCACCCGATAAAAAGGCTTACCACTACTTACCGGCGTCTGTTTTGGATTTTCCCGAACGCAATGATTTTGTCCGCCTGATGCAGGATGCAGGATTTTCGGATGTACGTTATTTCAGTATGACCGTGGGAATCGTCAGCGTCTACTGCGGCATTAAAATATAGAGGAGATTACCATGTCGTTGGCAACGTTACGTGTATCAGAATTCATAGATGAACTTTCCTCCTCGTCGCCGGCTCCCGGTGGGGGAAGTGTTGCAGCCTTGAGCGCGTGTTTGGGTACTGCACTTACGGCCATGGTTTGCCGGCTGACCATTGGCAAGAAAAAATATACTGACGTCGAGCAGGAAATGAAAGATACCGAGGGCAAGGCTATCGATCTTCAGAAAAAGCAGTTGGAACTCATGGACCGTGATACCGATGCCTTCAACGCTGTCATGGGCGCTTTTGGAATGCCAAAGGAAACCGAGGATCAAAAAAAACTGCGGCACGAAGCTATCCAGAATGCGACGCGACAAGCCACACTCGTTCCTTTGGAAGTCATAGAGAGATGGCGCGCGGCTATCTCTCTGGCAGATACTGTTGCACGGAAGGGAAATGCTAACGCCCGTAGTGATGCCGGTGTTTCTGCGTTGCTCATTTCCGCAGCAGCCGAGGCCGCTTTCTATAACATTCTAATCAATCTCGGGTCCCTCACCGATGCACCGTTTGTGTCATCCACACGCACAGACGCAGAGCGCCTGATGGCCGATGTGAAAAAGCAGGCGAGTTCCATACGGGAGCACGTTTTGGAATCTATTCAAGGATAGGATATGGAATCGACGGATCTTTGGAAAACAACCGTATTAATTGCCGGTCTGTTCGGATTTGCCGCACTGCTCTACGTGAGCCAACGGCAAAAGAAACGGCTTGAGGAGCGCAAGAAACGACTGCGCAACCACCTGAAGCAGGACGAAACCGATGAATCTTGAAGAACGCTCCGAACAACGTCAGTCGTTGATCAAGGGAGAAGTTCGCGACGATGTCGACCGCCGGTTGCTGGAGCTAACGGCTCTTTTTGAAATCAGCCAGCTGCTTAACGCCTCCCTGAATCTCACCTCGATCGTAGATAACATCCTACTGTCTCCCATGGGAAGGATGATGATCAATAAGGGCATGTTTCTGCTGCATCGTGGCAAGAATCAATACGAAGTTCTGACCGTCAAAGGATTACCCCGTAAGTTACTTTCGAAAAAAATTACCATGCACAATGTGCCGGCTAAACCATTTCTAACAGGAGAAGAAAGCCAGCCGCCGGATTGGATGACGTTTTTTGAAGAAAGCAACTTGAACCTTTTTCTGCCCATTACCCTGCGCCATGAAGTTATCGGAATGGTTTGCTTTGGAAAGAAACTCGTAGGTGGCGATTATCTGGAATCTGAAATTGAGTTCTTGTCGTCCATCGCCAATATTGCTGCCACGAGCATTCAGAACGGTATGGTATTTGAAGAACTGAAGTCAGTCAATGCTCGACTCGATAAAAAAATTCAGGAACTGAACACACTTTTCGATATCGGCAAAGAGCTTAATTCGTCCCTTGATTCTTCTAAGATAGTTCGCCTCCTGGCTTATGGCCTCATGGGTGAAATGATGCTTAACCGGTTTGTAATCATCGTCAAGCGAAGTGAGACACTGCAGATGGCTGAGAAAAGAGGATTCACCGAACTCGAAGAGAACCCCGAATGGATCCATCCTCTTTTTGATCTTTCGCAGGCCTACTTGCTGGAAGATGGGGAATACTCGCCTGTAAACGATCACCTTTTAAAGCATGATGCGGCGGCCGTTGTTCCGATGCGATCTCAGGACAAAACAAAGGGATTGCTCATAGTCGGCCCTCGTATTTCCAAGAAAGGTTTCATCCGGGAGGATCTTGATTTCCTTACAACTCTTGCCAACCAAGCTATGGTTTCATTGGAAAACGCGTGGCTATTCGAAGATTCGTTGGAAAGAAAACGGCTAGAGGAAGAGTTGTTGCTGGCCAGAAAGATTCAAATTGGTCTTCTGCCTGAGACCTTTCCGGATCTCGGCCAGTTTGAAGTTTTTGGCCTCAATATTTCTTCCAATCAGGTTGGCGGCGACTACTTCGACGTCATTCCGATGGGTGGTACAAGCTACATGGTCGGTATCGCCGACGTTTCAGGAAAGGGCGTCCCTGCATCTTTGCTCATGAGCAATCTTCAAGCAAGCTTGATGGCGCTTTGCGGTGAACAGGTTGCTTTCGACAAGCTGGTGGCAAAAGTGAATAACATCATTTATTCCAATACTGACTCGGACAAGTTTATTACCTTCTTCGGCGGTATTTTGGATATTGATTCCGGCCAGTTTACCTACGTTAACGCCGGACATAACCCGCCTTATCGGGTAGCGACGGACGGCTCTCTACAGACTCTGGATAAAGGCGGATTGTTGCTAGGTATGATGCCGGGAGTCGAATACGAACACGATACGGTCAATATTTTGCCGGGAGAAGCAGTTGTAATGTTCACAGACGGAGTCTCCGAGGCGATGAACGACGACGGCGAGCAATACGAGGAGTTCCGCTTGGAAGCATTGTTAAAGAAGCACACGGATTTGGACGCAAAAATGACGGCGCAGATGATTGCGGATACTGTCAGTGAATTTGCAGGCCAAGCCGCCCAATCGGACGATATTACTGTTGTAGTTATTAAGAGGAAGCCGAATCGTCCAGAGTGACGAATCAAATCGATTTGGAAAAGAGGTGTGCCGAAGGGGGGAGTTGAACCCCCACGCTCTTGCGAGCACTAGTACCTGAAACTAGCGTGTCTGCCATTTCACCACCTCGGCAAAAACGGGACTATCATAACAAAAAAACCGTCGATTAGCAAGCAACTTTATTGAAATGTATGGACGCAAACAAACTGCATCGGAGTACCCAATTTCCGCCTGAACGCATCGGCCTGCTGTACCGATTGGTCAGGTCTGTGGGGCGGGTCATATTGGCCATTTTTTTCAAGAAAATTGACGTTCGAAACTCGTCGGCGATCTCGCCAACCGGTCCCGTTCTTTTTGTCGCAAATCACCCGAATTCTATCATGGATGCCTTCGTGCTGGGGGTTGCGATTCCCAGAAAGGTGAACTACATCGGCCATGCAGGACTGTTCAGTAATCCCTGGTCGGATCGATTTCTGAAGAGTGTCGGTGTCATTCCGGTGGTGCGACAAGGCGAATCCTCTGACAAACTCGCCGACAATACCTCTTCTTTTGAAGCCTGCTATAAAGCCCTTGAGGAGGGACAAACCATTGGTATCTTCCCCGAGGGTACAAGCGATATGCTCCGTCAGGTCAAACGAGTCCGAACGGGTGCCGCCCGCATCCTTTTGGAGGCCGAATCCAGAAACGGGTACCAATTGGGCATTCGGCTTGTTCCGTTGGGACTGCATTTTTTTTCTCGCAGCCGTTTTCGCAGCCGTGTAATGATCAATATCGGTGACCCGGTCGAACTCGATTCTTTTTTTGTCCTTCACCAATCTGATGCAGCCGGGGCAGTTCAGGCGCTTACGTCGCGGATCCAGAGCGAGATGGAAAAATTAACAGTAAACATCAACTTTGTGGAGTACGATGAACTTGTACGGGATGTCGAGACTATTTTCCGGGACGAACTGATGAACGACCCCAATCGTCAACGAACTGCGACGGATGACGAAATAGAAAAGTTTGTTATTACTCAGCGTATTGCAGACTGTGTAAACCATTTTGCTGTTACCGACCCCGATCGGGTCCGCAGAATGCAGAGTCGAATCGATATGTACAAACGTAAACTTGCCTATCTTCATCTGCGGGATTCCATGCTGCATGAACGGGCCGGTTTTTCACGTCTTATTCTTCAAAGCGGCCTGAAATTGATAGTCGCCCTGTTGGGTCTGCCTATTGCTTTGTACGGAATTGTACACAATTTTTTTCCCCACGCCATCACGCTGCATGTTGCCAAGAAATTTCTTCACGAAAGAACGAAAATACTTACGGCGCTGCTGTTTGCGGGCGGCCCGAGCTTTTTATTGTTTTATTCTCTTCAAACGTTTCTGGTTCAATATTTTTTCGGATCTACGTGGGCTGTTCTGTATCTGGTTTCATTGCCTCTCACCGGTTTGTTTGCCTCCGCCTATGTTCGCGACTTGAGACAGGACCAGGAATTGATCAGTTTTTCGTTCGTATTGTTGACCAATCGACATCTGGTTAACAGGTTGCGAAGAGAGCGAAAAATATTAATCGAAGAAATGAACAAGGTTCGGACAGAATACCTAGTCTTGAAGGGATTGTAGGCTTATGCCCATGCGATCAAGATGGGATGGCGGACTCATTCAAGGATTTCTCAGCGATTTGAGTTATATGGCCTCGATGGAACGATTGGGACACGCCCTGATAAAACGTGTTCTGTGGCGGGCCCCGGGTTCCGGGCGTCGCCTTGCCCTGACATTTGATGACGGGCCTAGTGCCAAATTTACACCCCAAGTACTTGACATCCTGAGGACTTATGGTATTCCGGCAACGTTTTTTGTGGTTGGCCAATACGCAGCCGCCAGACCGAAGTTGATTGAAGAAATACTGGCGGGTGGAAACGAAATTGCAAATCATACGTATACGCATCCCATACTGCTTGGAAGAGGAAGAGCGTATGTGGCAAACGAACTCGAAAAGACACACTCGGTGCTTCAAGACTTGGGCGCCAGTCCGGTCTTTTTCAGGCCGCCAATGGGCTTATTTTCCCCTGCCATCCTCAACGCCGCCGAGAAACAAGGATATCAAACGGTTGTCGGCGACGTCTACCCCAGGGATCCGCATCGCCCCGGCGCAGACGTTATTTCCCGGCGAATTCTTGCAAGGACGAGGAATGGCTCGGTTATAATTTTGCATGACGGAGGAAATTTTGAACCGGTCGACCGAACACAGACTGTTGCATCACTGAAGACGATCATTCCGGCCCTCAAGGACAGAGGGTTCAGCTTCTTGACCCTTTCGCAGCTATTCGATCCTAACCATACATTACCTGGAGATGGACATGATTGAACGAGTCTTTCTTTTATTTTGGACCCTGACCTGCCCGATCCTGGCTCAGGTGCTATTTGAAAAGCCGCTAAGCCCCAGAATTGCCAACTACGATCTCAAGGCTGTCCTCTTGCCGGACGCCAAGGCCATAGATGGTTCCTGGACGCTACGCTGGCAAAATCGCTCAGAAACGCCTGTGACAGAGCTGCAATTTCATCTTTACCTCAACGCCTTTAAAAACGAAAAATCAACGTTCTTGACCGAGAGCGGAGGCCGGCATCGTGCCGGAACGTACGAAAAGGGCGAAATTAATTGGGGATATGTTGATATCCGGAGGATCAATATTGTCGGCGGCGAAGATCTGACCGATAAAATAGAATACATCCACCCCGACGATGACAACGCGGATGACCAGACCGTAATTCGTATCCCCCTGTCCAAACCCGTTGAACCGGGAGCAGAAATTGAATTGTCCTGTGAGTTCTATTCCAAACTCCCCCGTGCTTATGCAAGAACCGGGTTCGGTGACGATGATTTTTACTTTATCGGGCAGTGGTTTCCTAAGATCGGCGTCTGGCAGAATAACAATTGGAATTGCCACCAGTTTCACTCGAACTCCGAATTCTTTGCAGACTTTGGAGTTTACACGATGGAACTCACCGTGCCAAAACGGTTTGTTGTCGGGGCTAATGCGGTATTACAAAACAAAACTTCTACCGATTCTACGGACACCTATTTCTACCGGCAGGAGGATGTGATAGACGCGGTTTGGACTGCCTATCCGGACTACACGGAAATAAAACAGGAGGTGAACATTCGTGGTACAAATCATAAGATCGAGGTTACATATTTACTCGCACCCGACCGTGAAGCATTGAAAGAAAGGTACTTTTTGGCTGTCGACTCGATGTTCAACTACTATCAGGAGTGGTTCGGTTCCTACCCGTATTCCAACCTCACGATTGTTGATCCACCGGTCGGCTCCGAAATGACGGTTGGGGGAATGGAGTACCCGACCCTGATAACGACTGGAGGTTTTTTCTCCAGCAAGATGGCAACTGAATTACTGGGATTAAACTGGCTTGAAGTTGTAACCTTTCACGAGTTCGCTCACAATTATTTTCAATCTCTCGTTGCCACCAACGAATTTGAGGAGCCTTGGCTGGATGAGGGATTTACATCGTATGCTGAACACCGCGCACTCGAGAGATTTTGCGGTGAGACCACAGGATATGGAAATGTACTTGGAATGCCTTTTTCTTCACTGGACTATCACCGGATGAGTTATATCCCCAATCCTCGTGGCGGAACGATGCCCACCAAGGCCTGGGAGATTCCAACCAACTTCTATCAAACGGCCGCTTACAGCAAGCCTGTGCTCGTTTTGACAACGCTGGAGCGCCTCTTGGGCACGACCATGATGAATCAGGTAATGAGAACCTATTTTGAGAACTGGCACTTTGGTCATCCAAGAACGGAAGATTTTATTGCGGTCGTCAACCAAGTGGCGGGCCGCGACCTGTCGTGGTTTTTCAACCAATACGTTTATGGTGACCAGACCATCGATTTGCATGCCGGTAGCATCATCAATACCAATTTCATTCCGGACGAGGGATGGTTTGGTGATGGAAGTGAAATGCAGTTTTCCGGAGGAAACAAGGAAGAAGGCTCTGATTCAACCATTTATCGGGCAAAGGTGAGGGTTTACAATGATGGAACCGGGACGTTTCCGACGGACATTGTCATCCATTTTGCAAACGGTGACTCAACGGTGAAGCAGTGGGATGGTTCGTCCGGCCTAATTGTCTATGAATTTCACAACACACCCAAGGTCACCTCGGTAGCCATAGACCCTCTTCGTAAGAATCTTCTCGATCTGAATTTTAGTAATAATACGAGGAATGTTGAAGCTCAGTCGGCAGGTATCAGTCGTTACACGCTCAGGTTTCTTTTTTGGCTTGAGTATGTTTTGCAATTTGTGATGTCCCTATTCTAAAAGGAATCTAATCATGAACATTATCTTGAAATCGTTCAAGCAGGCCTTTTCTTTCTACAAACTATACTTTCTCGTGTGGTTTCTATCTCTGCTGGCCGCATGGCCTCTCTTTTCTGCTATCCAGAATGCCTTGGCGGGCAACCTGGGCATGACAAATGTGCCTGGGGAGTGGCTTCAAAATTTCAATCTTGGTTATCTATTTGAAATTGCAGTTAACCAGCCTTCGCTCGCCTGGATGACCACTCAAGGCGTCCGTGCGACGGCGATCGTATTCGTACTCGTTGCTGTATTGACCAGCGCGGGCACGTTCGGCATATTTCGGGAATTGAGCAAGGGGCCTGTTGACGGTCGCTTTCTCGCAAACTTTCTCAGGCTATCCGGCACCTTCTTTGGAAGATTTTTCAGAATTGGTCTCTGGGTTGTCACCTGCGTTTTACTGGCACTACTGCCGCTCATGGCCGGTTCCATTGGGGCCATTATTGCTGTTCCTTTAGTATCCTTCATCTTGATCAATGCGGACGTCACCAGAATTCGTGTCGTTGAGAATGGCGAAAAGGGTATGACACGGCACTTCTTCACCACCATGCCCTTCGTGCTGAGAAATCTTGGGGTTTTCATCGGGTACTATCTGGTAAGTGTCGTCACGATAGCTTTGGGGTTAGGTCTGTACCGACTACTGGACAATTTTATCACGCCCGCTTCCGTCTCTCTGATATTTCTGATGGTTATGATCCAACAATCGCTGATTCTTTTTCGCTCGACAATGAGAATTCAGATCATCAGTATGGCGACAATGCTCTATGACAAGAGGAAGCCGTTGCCCGTTCCCGAAGAGCCGGTTATTCAGCTCCCAACCAACGACTCCACGCTGCCCAATCCAGCCTAGCCTTCAGTAGGTCGAAAACTGCCCACAGGGAACAACTCAAAAATGAATCTTGACTTTTCTGTATAGATTCACTAAATATGGACTCGTCTACAAGAAAGAGGTTCTGATGAGCAACGAAGTTGAAACGATTGAACAAATTACAAAGCAGGAATATAAGTACGGGTTCGTCACCGATATTGAAGCGGACGAAGCACCAAAAGGCCTTAATGAGGACATTATTCGATTCATTTCCGCCAAGAAAAACGAACCGCAGTTCTTGCTCGAATGGCGGCTTAAAGCCTATCGCCATTGGGTAAAAATGTTGCAGACCGGGGAACCTGCCTGGCCGAATTTGCAAATTGCCAAGGTAGACTACCAGGATATTATCTATTATTCAGCCCCAAAGAAGAAGTCTGTCAAAAGTCTGGATGAGGTGGACCCGGAACTCCTGAAAACCTATGCAAAACTCGGCATTCCTCTTAAAGAACAGGAAATATTAAGCGGTGTTGCCGTAGATGCGGTTTTCGACAGCGTTTCCGTTGCAACCACATTCAAAGGTAAACTAAAGGAATTGGGAATCATCTTCGGATCTTTTTCAGAAGCCGTTCAGGAACATCCTGAGCTCGTGGAAAAGTATCTCGGGTCTGTGGTTCCTTACACCGACAATTTTTATGCCGCCCTAAACTCCGCAGTATTCACAGACGGTTCCTTCTGTTATATCCCAAAAGGCGTACGATGCCCCATGGAACTGTCGACGTATTTCCGAATCAACGCCGCCAATACCGGTCAGTTTGAACGAACGCTGATCGTCGCGGACGAAAGCAGCTATGTCAGCTATCTAGAAGGTTGCACGGCGCCAATGCGCGATGAGAACCAATTGCACGCCGCGGTTGTAGAACTCGTTGCCCTCGACAACGCGCAGATCAAGTACAGTACCATTCAGAACTGGTATCCGGGCGACAAGGACGGCAAGGGCGGCATTTATAATTTTGTCACCAAGCGGGGTAAGTGTGCCGGAGTTAATTCCAAAATTTCGTGGACCCAAGTGGAAACCGGATCGGCCATCACGTGGAAGTACCCCAGTTGCATCCTCGAGGGCGATAACTCCATCGGTGAGTTCTACTCCGTCGCCTTCACGAACAAGAAGATGCAGGCCGATACCGGCACCAAGATGATTCACATCGGAAAAAACACCAAGAGTACAATCGTATCCAAAGGCATTTCCGCAGGGCGTGGTCAGAATACGTATCGCGGGCTTGTAAAGATCATGAAAGGCGCCGAAAATTCGAGAAACTTCTCTCAGTGTGACTCCATGCTTCTCGGCGACAAATGCGGGGCTCATACGTTTCCGTATATCGAAGTCAAAAACCCCTCTGCTCAGGTCGAACACGAAGCATCTACGACCAAAATTGGTGAAGACCAGATATTCTACTGCAACCAGCGTGGAATTGCCACGGAAGACGCAGTCAATATGATCGTTAACGGGTTCTGCAAAGAGGTTTTCAAGGAACTGCCCATGGAGTTTGCCGTCGAAGCTCAAAAGCTCCTCGGCGTGAGCTTGGAAGGAAGCGTGGGATAGCTGGCCAATCAATCCGAAAATGAATAGTTTTTAGAAAAAGGACTTGTACATGTTAGAAATCAAGAATTTGCACGCCTCCGTAAATGGCAATGAAATACTGCACGGAATAAACCTGACAGTCAACGCCGGCGAGATTCATGCCATTATGGGTCCCAACGGTTCAGGTAAAAGCACCTTGGCCCAGATTTTGGCCGGTCGCGAAGACTATGACATCACCGAAGGCCAAATCCAATTCAAAGGCAAAACCATTCTGGAGATGGCACCCGAAGAGCGCGCAGGAGAAGGTATTTTTCTCGCCTTCCAATACCCCGTTGAGATCCCGGGTGTAAACAACACCTACTTCCTTAAGACTGCATTAAATGCGTTGCGAAAGTACCGAGGAGAGGAGCCGCTCGACGCAATTGATTTTCTTGCCCTTGTAAAAGAGAAAATGAAATTAGTCGATATGGACGAAGACCTTCTCAAGCGTCCTGTTAATGAAGGCTTTTCAGGCGGCGAGAAAAAACGTAACGAGATCTTTCAGCTTGCAGTACTTGACCCGACCCTTGCCGTTCTGGACGAGACGGATTCCGGGTTGGATATCGATGCCTTGAAGGTCGTTTCAAACGGAGTCAATAAATGGCATCATGAAAAAAATGCCGCCGTCGTTGTTACCCATTATCAACGGCTCCTGAATTACATCAAACCCGACTTCGTGCACGTGCTCGTCGACG
>JAGQUY010000086.1:1514-12367 GCA_020438245.1 Bacteroidota bacterium | reverse complement strand
ACCTCGCGCGTCGAGTACCTGCTCGAACGTCGTCGTGGGGTCGAGCGCGAGCAGCGCAGCCGCGTGATCGTGCGCGAGAACTGAGCTCGCGAGCCCACGACCTGAAAAGGCCGGCCCTCGGGTCGGCCTTTGTTGTTTGTTGCCCTAAGCAAACCGCACTTGCTTTGATTACTAATGACAATCATGCTTTTTTTACCTACATTGGCGCCGAATTGAACTGGAAAAGCTTTTGAAAAAAATTCTGCTCATACATACCGGCGGCACCATGGGAATGGCAACTGCCGGACGAACCGGCGTGGTTTCCACCGAGTTTGTTGAGGAGCTATTTCAGCATGTCCCCGGTATCCGCAACATCGCCGAAATTGATTTCCGGAGTCCTTTCACGCTCGATAGCTCCAATGTCACAATCCCCCACTGGGTGCAGCTCGGTCAACTGCTTTCGGACCAAATGGACCACTATGACGGCTTCGTGGTCATTCACGGCACGGATACCATGAGCTACACCGCCTGCGCGTTGTCGTTCATGCTCGGAAACCTGGCCAAACCGGTGATTCTTACCGGGTCGCAGCGTCCTCTGAGTGCAATTCGCACCGATGCCAAAAATAACCTGATAAACGCCATTGAACTGGCCACCCACGACATCCCGGAAGTCTGCATATTTTTTGACTATAAACTCTTCAGAGGAAATCGCGCAAAAAAAGTCAGCATCAGCGATTTCGATGCCTTCGTGTCACCCAACTACCCGCTTCTTGCCGAAGTAGGACTGCATATCGACATCAAACAAAATCACCGGGAACCCACCGGCATCTTCCGGCTGGACACGCGATTTGATCCCGGTGTCTTCTGCTTCCGTCTGTTTCCCGGATTTGATGCCGGCATGCTTGACGGAGTTTTCCACAACGGACTGAAGGTCGTGATCATAGAAGCCTTCGGTGCGGGCAACGTACCGGTAGAGGATGCTTCCCTCATTCCCTTTATCAAAAAAATGACCGATGCAGGCCGCTTGGTGGCCATCTCAAGTCAGTCGGTGCGAGGAACGGTCGATCTTCATTTATACGATTGTGGCCGTCGGGCTCTCGATGCCGGCGCCGTCTCGTCCGGCGACATGACCACGGAAGCATCCGTCATCAAGGCAATGTATCTTCTTGGACAGTTCAGCGGCAACGTGGCCAAGGTGCGCTCCAACTTCGGACTTTCGCTGGCCGGCGAACTTACGGAATCCTGACCATGATCCTGATCAAAGAACCCAACGCGATGCACGACTATGTCAATGCTTCCAAACGAACGGGCAAGCGAATTGGTTTCGTTCCAACCATGGGGTTTTTACATGCGGGTCACACCAGTCTGGCGAGTTTGTGCCGAACCCGGGAATCCTGCGACGAAGTGATCATGAGTATTTTTGTCAACCCTCTGCAATTTGGTCCGCAGGAAGATTATGAAAAGTATCCGCGCGACATGGATCGTGATACGTCCATCGCTGAAAAAGCCGGCGTCGATGTGTTGTTCGTACCCGACGCTTCTGCTATGTACCCTGCCGCCGCCAGAACAAAAGTTGAAGTAGAGGAAATGAGCCAAGCCCTCTGTGGCGTCTCACGGCCAACACACTTTCGCGGCGTAACAACGGTTGTCGCAAAGCTCTTGAATATCGTAAATCCTGACGTGGCAGCATTCGGACAAAAGGACGCCCAGCAGTTCTTCATTCTTCAGCGTATGGTTGCCGATCTCAATATGCCTGTCCAACTTGTCATGGCGCCCATCGTACGCGAAGCCGACGGGCTCGCGATGAGCTCACGCAACGTTTACTTGAACGAAGAAGAACGTAAACAGGCATTGTCGTTGTCAAGGGCCCTCGTAATGGCCCATCAGATGATTGAAAAAGGGGAAACAAAGCCGGCAGTGATCATCCAACGGATGACCGCCATCATCCGGCAACAGCCGTTGGCCAAGATCGACTATGTCGCCATAGTGGAAACCGAAAATCTTCAACCCATCCAGACCATTCAGTCACCGGCATTGATTGCCCTTGCTGTTCTTTTTGGGAAGACAAGATTGATTGACAATATCATAATCTAGTTACCACGAGGTATTCCATGTTATTCGGAGAAAAACCAAAAAAATCAATCAAGGGCTCCCTGCTGGTTGGCCGCTTGCAATTCATCAAACATCTGAATCTCAACTGGATGGAGATTCTCAAACAAATGCGTATGGAAGCGGACAACGATCTCAAATCTCTCGTACGATCCAATTTTGCATTGGAGGAATACTTCGCCACACCGGATTTCATGGTGCGGGGTCTTTCCGCCGCCACCTGGTACCCGGCCACTCTTTACAACGGCATGATCCGGGGCATGATCATTCAAGCAAGCAAAGAAAAAGGCCTGACGGCTGAAGATGTTTGCAAACAAAGCGGACGCTTCACCGCAGAGCAGCACCTGAGGGGTATTATGTCTTTCGTGTTGAACTGGGGATCCATCGAACGTACCATCAGTTTGATCTCCAAAGGCTGGGCCGCCTACTACTCCGGTGGTGAGATCCGGAACGTTAAGAACACGGTCGGCGAAGCTCAGGTAGATGTTGTCATCGACTATTTAATCCCGGAGCTGCAATTTGTCACCGTCGGGTACTTTGAAAAAGTTATGGAGAAAAAGAACGCTGCCAATTTTTCCATCCGATCCGGCTATACGAAAGAAGAAGGCGGAACCTTCCACTACTATTTCAAATGGGACGCTTGATGGCACTGACAACTCTTATCATGGCTGCCGGAAAAGGTACGCGCATGAAGTCCGATCTGGCCAAGGTTCTCCATACGTTAAACGGTCACCCCATGATTCATTATGTAATCCGACTGGCGAGAGACCTCTCTTCAGAGCGGATCATTGCGATCATAGGTCACCAAAAAGACCGTGTAAGAGAAGTTCTGGCCGGCGAGCATATTGAGTTTGTCGTTCAGGAGCCCCAGTTGGGAACGGGGCACGCCGTAATGCAGGCTTCCGATCTGCTCAAGAGTTACCACGGAGACGTGCTGGTGCTTTCCGGAGATGTACCGGTTCTGACATTGAAAACACTGAAGTGCCTTCTTCAGGAACATTCCACGAGTAAAGCCGTTGCAACCATGCTGACGACACGATTGCCGGATCCAACAGGATACGGACGGGTCCTTCGCAAGGCCGACGGGTCCGTGCGGAAAGTCGTGGAGCACAAAGACGCCACGGATGAAGAAAAGAAAATCACCGAGATCAATTCGGGTATCTATGTTTTTTCATCGCAACTCCTTTTTGACGCCTTGAAACGGATTGATTCCAACAATGCCCAAAAGGAGTATTATCTTCCCGACGTTTTGAAAATATTCATCGCGGATGGACGCCTGGTACGATCGTATAGCACAACCGATGCACTCGAAATTTCCGGAATCAACACAACTGAACAACTGAGGGCGGCCGAAGCCATTTTGAAAAACAGATCCAAGGAGATATAGAGAATGCATTCGATCACACTCATTCCCGGCGACGGAATAGGACCTTCCATCATGGAAGCGGCGGTAAAGGTCATCGAGGCCACCGGAGTTGACATACAATGGGATGAACGGTATGCGGGTCTGGCTGCCGTGGAAAAATTCGACTCACCCATTCCTTTTGAAACGCTCGAATCCATCCGAAAGACCCGTGTTGCCTTCAAAGGCCCCCTGACGACGCCGGTCGGAGGAGGCTTCCGCAGCGTGAACGTCGCGTTACGACAAGAATTTGAACTATACGCCAACGTGCGGCCCGCTGTTTCCTTCGAAGGACTACAAACCCGGTTCAAAGACGTGAACATTTTGATGGTCCGGGAAAATACCGAAGGACTCTATTCCGGCATCGAACATTATATCAAGGTCGACGGCGTCGCGATTGCCGCGGAGAGCACGGCGGTCATCACCCGCGCCGGCAGCGAACGTACGGTCCGGTATGCCTTTGAGTATGCCCGGAAGCACAAGAGAAAGCGGGTGACCCTTGTGCACAAAGCGAATATTCTGAAATGCACGACCGGCTTGTTTCTTGAGGTGGGAAAGCAGATCTCGAAGGAATATCCGGAAATTGAATTCAACGATAAGATCATCGACGCCTGCGCTATGCAAATGGTGATGGATCCGAGCGTCTTCGACGTGATCGTTACGACCAATTTGTTTGGTGATATTCTTTCTGATTTGACTTCCGGCCTCGTCGGCGGACTGGGTCTGACTCCGGGAGCCAATATTGGAAAGGCCGCGGCCATTTTCGAAGCCGTGCACGGCAGCGCCCCCGACATCGCGGGGAAAAATCTTGCCAATCCAACGGCGGTCATCATGGCCGGCGTCATGATGCTGGAATACATTGGTGAACTGGACGCCGCAAAACGGGTGGATCAGGCAACCAAAGCTGTCATCAAAGAAGGTAAGTTTGTCACCCCGGATTTGAACAAAACCAGTACTTGCGGGACCAAAGAAATGGGAGAAGAGATCGCCAGGCGCGCAAGAGGCTAGGAATCTTTCGCCCTCCTCATCATCAAGGCCGCCAAACAACCCACAAAAAACGTACCTATCCAGAGTATGACGCCGCCCCAAGTTTCATAAACGAGCGTACCCAGCCACGGACCAAGTGCGAAAGAAATGCTGAACGTCAGATTGTAGAAGCCCATGTACACGCCGCGTCGGTCTGCGGGCGCAATATCGGCCAAATACGACGCGCTCGTCGGGAACAGGATCATTTCCCCGAACGTCCAGATTACGAACGCAAGAATCACGACGGGCAAACCGTGTGCGGCCGCAAAGGCCCCGTACCCGGCACCGATCAACAAAGCCCCGAGCGCCATGGCTGAACCATTTTTCCAATGGCTCATCGAAATATTCAGCGGCACCTCGAGCAGTAAAATGATTCCCGTATTGATCAGAAAGAGCATGCCAAAGGTCGATTCCCGGATTCCCACCTCCCTCACCAAATACAGCGGCATGGCCGCATCGTTTTGAAAGAAAACCAGCATAATCGGAATTAACGCCGCCATGATATACACCAATCGCCGATCCTTCAGCGCCCTCAGCATGCCCACACCTGCTCTGGACGTATCCGTTTCATGAACAACCGGACGCATGGGGTGCATGATAAGAACCGCACCGGCTATCAGAGATACCACGCCATTCACAAAAAAAATCGCCGGATAGCTGATCATAACCAGAAATCCTCCCAGCGTCGGTCCGATGCTCATACCCAGATTGATTCCCAGGCGATTCAGTGCAAATCCGGCTTTTCGATTTTGCAATTCCGTGTAATCAGACACGACGACGAGACTGGCAGGACGAAAAGCCTCACTGCAGATCGACCAAACAGCCGTCAGAAGGATAATTGACAAGAGATCCCGAAGGAAGGGAAACAACAGCAGAACAAGTCCGGATGAGAGAAGCGATGCTTTCATCATGAAGGAGGGCCCCAGACGGTCACTCAAACGTCCGGCAAAGGGGGAAGAAATCATGGAGCCCAGTCCGTAGCAACTCAACGCGAGCCCTGCATCAGCAGGTGAAAAATGGAGAGATTCGGTGAGATACAGGGCAAGAAACGGCAGCGCCATCATACCGCTCCGATTGATTGCCGTCACGGCAAACAAAATCCACAGCTCACGAGGCAGTCCGCGTAAACCGCCCCACGGGTTGGGTAGGTTCAAAAATGGGCTCCCTATTTCTTTTTCAATGGCTTGCTGGTGATCCGTTTGAGTTTTTCGCGTTCCGCTTTCTTTAAACTCTGCGCCACCAATTCATAGGACTGATCGATCATCCCGAAAAACAACGGATCCGGAACCCCGGCATTCAGGTACACCGAATTCCAGAGTTTCTTGCTCATATGATACCCGGGCTGAACTGCTTCATACCGCTCTCGATATTCAATGGCGCGTTCGGGGTCGCACTTGAGATTGACGAATTCAGGATTGGAAACACTCGTGAGCAGAAACATCTTCCCCATTACACGAAAAACAAGGGTATCTTCATCAAACGGAAAATCCTCGGTTGTACCGGCTTTCTCCAAACAATACCTCCGGATCGTCTCAAGGTCCATCGGGAACCTCCGGTAAGTCCTTGGGATACTTTCCCTGTATGGGCCGATAGGCGTCGATGATTTTTCTTAAATCCTCCGTTTGATTGCCGGTGGGATGAACGAGACCCAAAAAGGTCAGGGCCTTGAATTTGAAATCAAACGCAACGAGGAAAATGGGAACATCGGCTTTGTGTGCGATATGGTAGAATCCTGAGCGCCATTTTTCGACTGTTTTGCGAGTGCCCTCCGGTGAAAGACCCAGCAAGAATTTTTCATGGGTAGTAAATTGCTCGGCCACCTGGTCGACCACGCCGTGGGCTGAAAAGCGATCTACAGGCCGGCCGCCGAGCCAGCGCCAGATCTTGTTCACCGGCCACTTGAAGATGCTTGCCTTTCCGAGCCAGTGTACCCGGATGCCGAGCGCCATCAATGCGGCCATTCCTATCACGAAATCCCAGTTCGAGGTGTGTGGCACTCCGATGGCCACAAATTTCCGAATATTCGGTATTTCGCCCTGGAATCTCCAGCCCATGGATTGTAGTATCCACTTCCCCAGAATTTTGGAGACGGGGTTTCCCCACGTCGGCACATTAGGACCCAGTGCTGGAATGTACATGCGTTTCCGTTTTGAAAAACCGAAGACGATTTGTCAATCACCGTTTGACAAACCGACGGGCAAGTGTTAGATTCTCTAGTCAAACTATCCAAGTCTCACAATTTTATCAATTGAAAACGAGGTTTCCATTTTGAAACGAAATACCCGTGCCCGTTCGAAGATCGTACCAATCAAAGCATTTGAAAGTCAGGATTTTATGCAGAGTCCGGACGCACGGGTTCTGCGCCTGCTGGCCGAATACTTTGAACCTCGCCGAAGACTTCGGATGCTCAATGCTCGGGACACGATCGTTTTCTTTGGTTCCGCACGGACCGCATCACCGGAAGTGGCCAACAAGAGCTACCGTGTGCTGAAGTCCCGTGTCGCCAAGTCGGCGCATCCTTCGAGGAAACTGCTGGCTGATCTGGAATCGGCCAAGATGGATGTAGATATGGCGAAGTACTACGAAGATGCGGTGGAACTCGCCCGGCTTTTGACGAAGTGGTCGAAGTCGTTGGACGGTGAAAAGCGTTTTATTGTATGCAGTGGCGGAGGACCGGGAATGATGGAAGCGGCCAACCGTGGGGCTAAAAAAGCCGGCGGGCCCTCCATGGGATTCAATATCAGCTTGCCATTCGAGCAGTTTCCCAATCCGTATATTGATCAGGAATTGTGCTTTGAGTTCCATTATTTCTTCATGCGAAAATTCTGGTTCGCCTATTTGGCCAAGGCGCTCGTTATTTTTCCAGGTGGTTTTGGAACCCTGGATGAATTTTTTGAAGTATTGACCTTGCTCCAAACGAAAAAAATTTCCAAACCGCTGTCCATCGTGGTGTACGGATCGGAGTACTGGCGGGAGGTTATAAATTTCGAATCCATGATCCGGCATCACATGATCAGTCCCGAGGACATGAAGCTATTCACATTTGCGGATACTCCGGAATTCGCGTTTGAATTTCTCAAGAAAGGACTTATAAAGAATTACCTATGATAAGGAAGTTTGCTTTACTGTGTCTAGTGATCTGCCTTCAGTTGGAGGCACAAGAACCCGATTGGGTAGGCCAGGGCGGTAAATCCGTCAAGTATCCTCTGAGCGAGTATGTGACGGGATTCGGCACTTCGCCGTCCAAAGAAAAAGATGCCGCGCTGATCGCACAGGACAATGCGAGAGCGCAATTGTCGCAGAGCATTATCGTCAACATCCGAAGTGAAGTCATCGACAAACTCGAGGCGACCGGCAATAAAACCAGTCAGTATTTCTCAACCGTCACCCAAAGTTCCACGGCATTGCAGATCGCCGGCGTGAAAACGGAAACCTACACAAAGGGCAAAAACACTTACGCGTTCGCCTACGTTTCGAAAAAGGAGCTTTCCCGCTATTACAAACAACGCCGCAATGATCTGATCCTTCAGGTTCAGAAACTATCGTCGGCCGCCGAAGCCGACGAAAAGGCCGGCCGAATTGACGATGCAGCGAAACGCTACGCCGGTCTATTTCCCCTTTTAGAGCAGCTTCGTGAAGCCACAACCATTCTGTTGGTCGCCCAATCCGGATCGGAAGCAGAGTCTCTTCTCAATGAAGACCGAACGATCGCGGGAAAAGAGGAACTGGCCATCAAGATCGATCGGCTGTTGGCTCGATCCATATCCTCGGTAGATGACGCGGCACGGGCAGTGGCATATCAAATCGCGCAACAAATCACGGGTGTCGGAAAAACCATGATCACCCCGCTGACCTATCAGGACAGCAAGATGACGAGTTCATTCGCCCGGTACTTTCGCGATGCGCTCGAGTCACAAATGCAGAAATTTGCAGTCTGGGACGTGGCCCGACAAACCCGGGAGTTTATTCCCAAGTCATCTCAAATCACTCGAGATCTTGCCGTCGCCTCCGGAGCGCAGGCCCTCTTTGAAGGTAACTATTGGGAACAGGGCGACAAGATCAAGATCATCGGGCGCTTGAGGGAAGTGGAGTCCGGACAGATTATGGCCAGCGCAGAAGCGCTGTTCGACAAGAATCTGCTGAATTCGCGAGGGCTTTCATCGAAACCGGAGAACTATCAAAAAGCGTTGGTTGACCAAAAAGCGTTTGCCGAAGAGGAAATCATCTCGGGCGATATTCAACTTGACGTTTGGACGAACAAGGGAAACGAAAATCTTTTGTTCTCCGAAGGTGAGATTCTCAAGATCTATGTACGAGTCAACCGGGCTGCCCACCTGCGCGTTATATATAACATGGCCGACGGCAGTCGTGTCCTGTTGGTAAACGACTACTATTTGGATGAAGGCAAAGTCAACCAAGTCGTGGAAATCCCCGGGGAATTTGAATGTGCAGAGCCGTTCGGCGCCGAAACCATGTTGGCTTTTGCCCGGACGCAGGAGTTTCCAAAAATCCCGACAGTAGTGCAGGATGGGTACGAGTTCCTGGTCGATACCAACGCGAAAACGGTCGGACCAACTGCCCGGGGATTCAAGAAGAAAGACGCGGCAACTCAACCGCTTCAAATGACCGAATCGAGGCTAACTATCACTACGATGGCAAAATAGCCTGGAGTTCTCAGGTCAGATATCTATACCAAATCCCCGGAGCTGGTTATCCAGGCTAGTAGCCGGCTTCAGATGAACGACGTTCCAACCCAGCTCCAGCGCTCCGGCGATATTTGCCTCCAGATCATCGATAAATAGAATTTCATTTGGACGGTATTCCAGTCCGTCCACAGCCGCCAAATAAATTGCCTCGGCGGGCTTCAGCGCACCGATCTTGTAAGACACGGTTTTTCGATGAAAATCAGCCATAAAAGGAAATCGGGCTTCGATCCATTGGTGATGGGCCTCTGACGTATTGGAAAGCAGGCCGACGTGATAGGAGTTTTTCAACAAACCGGGAAGACGGATGTTCTCTTTAATTTGAGAAAAGATATCACACCAAATTTCCCGGAGCCGTGGAGAGTCTTCAATTCCCAGTTCTTGGGACAAAGTGCGAAAATACTGATCTGACGTGATCAATCCTTGTTCGTAGATTCGGTTGATCGGCAACTGGGAACACAAATGAACAATACGATCGTCCGTATACGAGGACTGTTCTCGGAGCTTCTCCGCCGCCCGTTTCCACTCAAAATCGACGAGTACTTTTCCCAGGTCGAATATGATGGCTTTAACCGTCATGGTTCAATAAATACAAAATAATCACAAGGATAACAACCCGAATGGACGCTGTTGCAAGTAGAATATGCTTGCATTTATATCCTCTTTTCCATAAAATCATGACGTCCCGGTGAATTTTGTGAGATTCTTTCAGGAGACTCCATGCTCTCTTCCATTCGCTTTTGTTTGACATGTTCAATTCTTGGTTTGTTCCTGGCTCCGGCGCTTTATGCTCAGGATCCGACCGCTGTTGACACGACCGTTGCAGATACGATTGCCGCTGCTCCGGTATTGAAGCTCGATTCAACACAAACGTTGAGCCCAAAGCTAAAGGAACTCTTTACCGAACTGGCAACGGATGAGACCAATGCCGGCTTGCACCTCGATATTGCAAAGGAATACCAGCGACTCGGTCGGCCGCGTCTTGCCCTCAAACAGTTGGAAGAATCGTTGAAGCACGATGGAACAAACATGGACGCCATGTATGAAAAAGGCCAACTGCTTCTGCATCTTGGAAAACGCAAGTCAGCCTACGAGACCTTTCTGGCCATTATGCGCGATTTCAAAGCAGACGCTTATCTTGATCGTATCGGCTCCCAATTCGCCAGTCCTTATAAAATTACGCAGCTGACCAGCAACAAATTCAATGATGCCATGCCTTCCTTTTCACCCGATGGCGGAACCCTGATTTTTCAATCCGATCGCAACGGCAACTGGGACATTTTTACCATGAACTTGTCCCAAGGCGAATCCTCCGTTAAGCCAATGACCTCGGACAACGATGCGGATGAAAATCCCGCGTATTCCCCGGATGGCCGGTTCATTGTATTTACCTCCACACGCGATGACAAGAGTACCCGTCTGTATAAGAGCCGGGAAATCTACTTCATGGACCGAAACGGAAAATCGCAGCGTCGCATAACGTCAAGTTATGGCGGCGACAACTGGGGTCCCCAGTTTGTTGATACGACCACCGTTTTGTTCGCCAGCGACCGTGTGGATCTTTCCAATAAACCTTTCTGGCAAAAGGGCACAGGGCTATTCACAATAGAAAAATCGGGCAGTTTCCTTTTCCA
>JAGQUY010000086.1:0-1457 GCA_020438245.1 Bacteroidota bacterium | reverse complement strand
GGAGAAGAACTGGTTTTTGCTGACAAAGTCGAAGGGGAATACGATATTTTCATGGGATCTCTTGACGGCAAAGGGACTCCAGCCAATCTGACAGGCGCCAAGGGAAACGATGTGCAACCCTCCCTTTCCAAGAATGGCCTGTTCATTGTGTATGTTTCCGATGTCGATGGAAACTACGAAGTCTATCGAATGACAGCAGATGGCAAAGATCAGACGCGCATTACGTATGACGACGGAGACGATGTTTTTCCCAAATTTTCTCCGGATGGCACGAAAATCGTCTTTACATCAAATCGTACCGGTAACTACCAGCTTTATATGGCTTCTGTTGAGGAGAGCAGTGAAATCGACGTAGCCAAGGTCGTTGCCGCATTGGAAAAGAAAATCCAGACCGCCACCGACGACTAACCGTTTACGACGCGGGCTTCAACGGTCGCGACATCTCCGAGTTCAGCCCTTACCCGGTCCCCATCTACCAACGGACCCACTCCCGGTGGAGTACCTGTGTAGATAATATCTCCTCTCTCCAGCGTAAAAAACTTGGACAGAAACGCAACGATGAATGGTACTTTAAAAATCATTCCCCCGGTCGATCCCTTTTGTTTCAACGAATCGTTGACCCAAAGCCGCAGTTCCAATTCGTATGGCCGAACTACCTTTCCAGCATCCTCAATATCCGAAACCACCGCAGACGTATCGAAGCCTTTGGCAATCGTCCAGGGGCGTCCTGCCTTCTTGGCCGTCGCCTGAAGATCGCGCAAAGTCAGATCCAGTCCCACCCCATAACCAAGTACATAACCGACCGCTTCTTTCTCAGAGAGATTCTTTGCTCTTTTTGAAATAACCGCAATCAATTCTACCTCGTGGTGCATCTCACCCGGAACGTCCGGTCGGACAATTACACCGCCAGTCCGTACAATGGCCGACGACGGCTTCATGAATATGACCGGCTCTGAGGGAGCAGCAGGCGTTTTTCCAGGATTCATCTCCGCGATATGATCAAGATAGTTGGCGCCCACACAGAGAATTTTACCGACGGCAATCTGTTCACCGCTTTTGGTTTGAATGAAGGACATACTCTACTCCTGTATTGGGATTTCCATCAATAAGATTTCAGAATCTTCAAGAGCTTTCAGGTCCGCGGAACCGACGCCCCACAACCCCATGCCATCCCTTGCTTCAATGATTTCGCCGGCTGTCTCCACTTTACCCCGAATAACGAACAGGTAAACTCCGCTATTCTCTCCGTGAACGGCATGTGTAATCATCTGTTCTCCATCGAGCTGTCCGAGATAAAACCTGGCCTCCTGATTGATCCACACAGCACCTTCTTTTTTTTCCGGTGATACGACCAGCTGAAGGCTGTTTTGAATTCTCGGTATCGTTATTTGCTCGTACCGTGGGTTGATGTTTCGTTTCTTCGGAAGAATCCAGATTTGCAGGAAATTGACTTCTGT
>JAGQUY010000085.1:1536-1736 GCA_020438245.1 Bacteroidota bacterium | reverse complement strand
ACCTGCCAGAAGGGAAAATTCCACGGCATGATCGCCAGGATGCAGCCCATCGGATCATTTCTCACATAACTTTTCTGTGCATCTGTGGCGATAACCTGATCTGAAAGAAATGCCGCGGCATGGTCCGCGTAGTACTCACAAACCCAGGCACACTTGTTGACCTCCGCCCTTGATTCCGAAATCGGTTTTCCCATTTCCAA
>JAGQUY010000085.1:0-1450 GCA_020438245.1 Bacteroidota bacterium | reverse complement strand
GCCAAGATGCAAATGCCGTCTTCGCGCTTTCGATTTTCGCAAAAACTTCCGACTCGTTGTGCCCCCGATGAGAACCAATTTCCCGGCCATCGTGCGGATTAATGCTCTTAAATTCCATGACTATATTGTCCAACCCGTCTTTATTCGTCCAACTCGACTTTAAAAGTGACGCTCATCTCTTTTGCGTTCCGATGACAAAGGCTTGGGTTCGTTCTTTCCAAGCACCGAGCTCACCTGAAAATAACCCCTCCTTCGAACAATAAGAAGAAAAATCATTCCTACTCCACGGAGAAACTCCGCGGGAAGAGACCGTCTGGTCCGGGGTTTTGCGGAGCGGGCGAGATTTCCCGCCGGGCGTGAGCCAAAGGCTCATCAGCCTCAGGCTGGGATGCGTCTGTGGCGCAGAACTCGCAATCATGCCAGGTTTTTTTAGCGGAGAGAGCTTCGGCGAGAATTACAACACAGTACAACGCAACGTGCTCATAACTGTGCAAAATACCGCTTAATCTAGAAGATCTAACTAAATGCATGATATAATAATCCGCTTATCACAGCAGCCGCCAGCGTAAATCCCACGTAAAGAGAAAAAACCTTTCTGTCGGCAAGATTCCATACGGCAGCCATCGCCGGAATAGTTGTCGTCGGTCCGGCTATCAAGAAAGCCAGGCCAGCTGCCGGTGCCATACCTTGACCAATTAATCCGCCGACCAAAGCAAGCGCGGGTATTGAACTGGTGTACACGGGAATGCCGATTAGAGCTGACCCAACTATGGACAGGAAATGGTTTGTCCCAAGCAAGGATTGAATAAACTGCGCGGGAAGATAAAGAATTATCAATGCTTCGAGAAAGTATGCCAGCAACATGAATTTTACAACCATGGTTGTGGCTTTGATAATTTCTTTAATTAGTTTATCTAAAAAGATTTGTTTATTGGCCTTCGTTGCTGTCGATTTACTTCTATTAATGACAATAGATTCCTTCTGAATCAGGCCGGTTGAACAACATCCACTACCGGAAAGAACCACGCTTCCTCCCTCAGCAGTTGCCATCTTCAGGTTCCAAACCAAATACTTTTTCTTGATATTTGAGATTATGTCTTTAAATGATGATATGTGCTGGTCTGTTTTTCCGTATGAATATGCTTTCAACGTTGCATCTTCTCTTATCCATGCCTTCTTGACAAGGATTTGCGTAATGAGCCCTGCAGACAGACTCATCGCAAATGCAGAGCCCAAACGCCATACGGCAAGGTTCCACCCTAAGACCGACACGCTTAGAAAAAATATTTCAGGATCCATTGAAGGAGATGCCAGCCAGAATGACATAACCGGGGACAAGGGAACCCCCCCGATCAACAGCGACGCAATAATCGGAATCACACTGCAGGAGCAAAACGGACTGAATGCGCCCACCAAGGTCGCCAGAAGGATTGAAACGATTGGCTTCTTA
>JAGQUY010000084.1 GCA_020438245.1 Bacteroidota bacterium | reverse complement strand
CGATCCAGTTGTCAAGGGAATTTTCCAATATAGAACACAGGTATTTGTTTTTTATACGCTTAAAATACTGAACATCGATCAGTTTAGGTATATTAACTGAGGCTCGAAAACGTGTGACTGGCATCACATGATTTTTATAAATGCATGTAATACATAAATTTAACCAAGTGACGTTGTAATTTAAGAGTTTGCGACAGGAGCCAAATCCCTTAAGTTAAGCAGGACCGCCCAAGTTTAAATTAAGTCGGGTCCGCTTTCAGTCTGTAGCACGATTGCCTTGATATTGCCGACAACACTCCCTAGAATGAAAAGGCTTGAGGAAGGAACCTACGATGAACTTGATTGTCCCGCTGTTGATAATTTCGGGTCTGGTATCCGTATCGTTCTGGCGGATAAGGCGAAAGCTCAAATCAGACAAGAACTCCTGCTGTAAATAGACTGTTCCGCTTTTTTCTGAGAATCGGCGGTTTCCGTTTATCCAGTTTATTGGAGCGAAGGAATATCTCTATGTCCTATTCAACAACTGCAACGGTATTTGAACTCTTTCCTGCCAATAACACCGAGTGAATTCGCGGCAAAACTCGCTAACCTCTTTCCGTTACTGAAGCGCCATTGTTTCTCTTCAGTTCCCAGCCCTTCCAAATAAAGTATATTACAGGATACAGGGCCAGCTCCATGATTACCGATGTAACAACGCCGCCAACCATAGGGGACGCAATTCGTTTCATTACGTCAGCACCGGCTCCGTGACTCCACAGAATGGGTAGCAGGCCTGCGATGATAACCGATGCGGTCATTATTTTTGGACGAACCCGTTTGACGGCGCCGTGATCGATGGCCGCCTTTAGATCTCCGAGGTTGCGCATCAACCCTTTTTGTTTCGCGTCATCATAGGCATGATCAAGGTAGAGCAGCATGACGACTCCCGTTTCTGCATCCAATCCGGCGAGAGCGATAATTCCAACCCAGACTGCGATACTCAGATTGTAGCCAGCGAAATAGAGGAACCAAATGGCCCCGACCATGGAGAAGGGAACGGCCAGCAGGACGATCATCGTTCTTATGGTGGAACGCGTGTTGAAATAGATGATCACAAAGATGATCAGCAGGGTGAGGGGAATTACCAGTAAAAGCCGTTTTTCAGCCCTCTGCATGTACTCATACTGGCCGCTCCAGATCAGGGTGTATCCGGCAGGCAAGGTGATTTTTTCGGCCACCGCTTTTTGAGCCATTTTGACATAGGTGCCCACGTCAATGCCGCGGATATCCACATAGACCCACGCGTTGGGGCGGCTGTTTTCACTCTTGATTCCGGGAGGGCCCTTTTTGATCTCCAAATTTGCAAGTTGTTCCAACGGCACCTGACCACCGACCGGTGTGGGAACCAACACACGCTTCATGGATTCAATATTATCCCTCAACTCTCTTGGATACCGCACGTTGACGGGGTATCGTTCCAATCCCTCAATGGTTGTCGTCACATTCATTCCGCCCATGGCCGACATGATGACATCCTGAACGTCTCCGATCGTCAAGCCGTAGCGGGCTATCGCATCCCGATTGATCTCAAAATCGAGATAGTTTCCCTCCATGACGCGCTCCGCGTAGGCGCTCAAGGTTCCGGGAACCTCCCGCATGACCTGTTCAACCTGTTTTCCGAGATCTTCCAGTTTTTTCAGGTCGGGACCGCCGATCTTTATACCTACGGGGGTCTTGATGCCCGTACTCAACATGTCGACCCGGGTCTTGATGGGCATGGTCCACGCATTGGTCAGGCCGGGGATGCTTATGGCTGCGTTCATTTCATCGATCAGTTTATCCACCGTCATACCGGTTCGCCACGCATCCTCCGGTTTCAGCATGATCGTCGTTTCGATCATCATCATCGGCGCCGGATCGGTGGCCGTTTCGGCTCGCCCGATCTTACCGAATACGTGATGGACCTCAGGGAATGACTTGATGATTTTGTCCGTTTGTTGAAGAATTTCTTTCGCCTTCGTCGTTGATATACCCGGCAAGGTGGTCGGCATATACAAGAGATCGCCTTCATACAGCGGCGGCATGAATTCGCTGCCCAATTGAGAAAACGGCCAGATGGTTGCCGCGATCAACAAGGTTCCCGCTATCATGACTGACTTTTTGTATCGCAGTACAAAGTTAACTATCGGATGATAGATCCAAATCAGGAACCGGTTGATCGGATTCTTCTCTTCCGGGGTGATCTTTCCTCGAATAAAATAGCCCATCAAGACCGGAACGAGCGTTATGGCCAGGAACGCGGAGGCGGCCATCGCGTAACTTTTGGTGAACGCCAGCGGTTTGAATAACCGGCCTTCCTGTTGTTGCAAAGTAAATACGGGAATGAAGGATACGGTGATAACAAGCAAAGAGTAGAACAACGCCGGTCCCACTTCTTTGGCCGCCTTTGATATAAGCGTCCAGTGTTCGGTTTTCCCCTTGTCGTGTTCGATGTGTTTGTGCGCGTTCTCGATCATGATGATTGCCGCGTCAACCATAGCCCCAATGGCAATGGCGATCCCTCCGAGCGACATGATATTGGAGTTCAAACCCTGCGCATGCATGATGATGAAAGAAATCAAAATGGCCACGGGAAGGGTCAGGATGGCGACAAAAGCGCTTCGAAAATGGAAAAGGAATAACAAACAAACGAGCGCGACGACAAGTATTTCCTCTATGAGCTTTTCTCTCAATGTTGCAATTGAACGTTCAATCAACGACGACCGGTCGTAGGCTATCTCGATGCGCACGTCTTCGGGCAAGCCTGCCTGAAGATCCTTGAGTTTTGCCTTGATGGATTTGATGGTTTCGAGCGCATTCTGGCCGTAGCGAAGCAGTACGATACCCCCCACCGTTTCGCCCTCTCCATTCCACTCGGCAATTCCGCGCCTCAGCTCCGGTCCGATAGTTACATCTGCGACATCCTTCAGGAAAATCGGCGTGCCCATCGATGATACGCCCAGGGAAATCGATCGAATGTCCTCCAGCGACTTGATGTATCCCAAACCGCGAACCATGTACTCGGTCTCGGCCATTTCAACAAGCCGGCCGCCCACGTCGTTGTTGCTTCGCTGAATGGCCATCTTGACTTTTTGCAGGGGGATATTGTACGAGACCAGTTTGTTGGGATCGACGGTCACCTGATACTGTTTTACAAATCCACCAACGGAGGCCACTTCTGAGACATTGGGCAGACTAGTCAACTCGTATTTGAGATACCAATCCTGAATCGACCTCAACTCCTGCAACGTTCGACTGTCTGAATTCAGCGTATATTCAAATATCCATCCGACGCCCGTTGCATCAGGACCCAGTTGAGGCTGAACACCCTTTGGCAGTTGGTTCTGGACGTAGCTGAGGTATTCAAGCACCCGGCTTCGCGCCCAGTACAGATCGGTACCGTCTTCAAAAATCACGTACACCATCGAGAATCCGAAGAACGAATACCCGCGAACCACCTTGGCAAAGGGCACGGAAAGCATCTTCGTGGTAAGCGGATACGTCACCTGATCTTCGATTATTCTTGGGGCCTGACCTGGAAAGTCGGTATAGATGATCACCTGTACGTCGCTCAGGTCGGGGATGGCATCGATAGGTGTGTTGTAGATGGAGTACATGCCGCCGAGTATGGCCGCCAGCGTGCCCAACAGGACGATGAACTTGTTCCGGATGCTCCATTCAATGATATTGGCTAACATAAAAATTGCTCCAGATCTTCTAGTGTTGATGCGCCGGCATGTCCGGTTCGCTTTCCGAACTGCTCATCTGAGCGATGGCTGCATTGAGGTTGCTTTCGGAATCGATTAGGAATTGTGCCGATGTTACGATCGCTTCTCCCTCCTCAAGACCGCCCAGAATCTGATAAAAGCCTCCTGCCGGCTTGCCCAAGACGACTTCTTTGGGTGAGAATAATCCGTCTCCCAACGCGACAATGACTATATTTCTCACGCCCGATCGGATAACAGACTGCTCCGGAACGGTCAGCACGTTTTTGGCAATACCGGCATCAATGGTGACATTGGCGAACATCTCGGGCTTCAGTCTTGTTTCCGGATTGGAAAACTCCATTCGGACCCTCATTGTACGGGCCTTTGCATCCAGAAAGGGATATAAGAAGGTCACCCTTCCGCTGTATTCCTTGCCGGGGTAGGCAGGCACCGTCATGATGGCCGGATTGCCTTCGCGAATTTCTGAGATTTCAAACTCATAAAGATCAGCATGAAGCCAAATAGTTGAGAGGTCGGCAATTTTCATGAGCGCTTGTCCCGCCATGATCCGGGCGCCCTCAACAATTCTCTTGTCGATGACGTATCCCGATTGGGTTGCCCGAAGCGTCAGAACTTTTTTCACCTCACGAGTGTTTTCCAGCGCCCTGATTTCTTCGTCGGGGATATCCCAGTATTGAAATCGACGTTTGGAACTCTCAAGCAACCTGGATGCGCTCTGCTCCAACTGTTGGTTACCGGAAGAAGAAACCGACTTCCGATAATCCATTGCAGACAAGTACTCTTCTTGCGCCGAAACCAAGTCAGGACTGTAGATATCGAGCAGCGGATCACCCGCCCGAACGTATTTTCCGGTGAAATTCACGTAGAGTTTTTCAACCCATCCCGTAATTTTCGCATTCACCTCGTAAACCAATTTTTCATTGTAATCCAGGTGGCCGCTGGTCCGGATAATAGCGCTCAAATTGCGACGCCGTACCGTGTCGGTTTTCAGGTTGATGTTTTGCTGCACGGAGGGATCAATTCGTACGGCGCCCTGCATGCCGGCATCGCTTTCATAAACCGGAACTAGATCCATACCCATAGCCGACTTGCCCGGCTTGTCATAGATTTCTGTGGGATTCATTGGGGCCCGCCAATACTTTATCTTCCGTTCACCGGATTGCGAAGCCGTGGCGTCGCCGGAGTTTTTCATCGGCGTGAGGCGCATGCCGCAAATGGGGCAATTGCCGGGTTCGTCGCGGACAACCTGCGGATGCATACCGCAGGTATATTTCGTGCTGGAGGCTTCCGCATTGGTGGCTTCTTTACCGCAGGATGCTGCAAAGAGCACGGTTGAAAGAATTATGCTCAATAGCAATGGGTTGGTATAACGATTCATGGAAATACTCCTTAGTCCAGTCTATGGCCGGTGACAAATTCCAACTCGGCCAGTTTTATGAAATAGTCGCTGATGAGTCGATGCTCTTCCAATTGAACATTAAACAAGGTGACTTGACTCTGGATCAGCGTAAGAAAATCTATCTTGTCAACCGTATAGCCGGCAAAATTGGAGTTCAGCGACTCCGTGGCCTGGGGGATCAACCCCGTTCGGTACAGACTGATAAGCGTTTTGTTTTTTTCCAAAGCAGACAGGACATCTGAAATCATCGCTTCGATCTGGCTGCGAAACTGCACGTACTGGTTACGCCACGCGCCAGAGAGGGCAACACTCTCTCTGATTTTTTCGTCCTGTTTGGTTGAGGCATAAACGGGCAGGTTGATGGACAGCGTAATGGAGAGAAAGTCTGTAAGGTCTTTTCCAGTCATATCCAGTCGCTGACGCTGGCTGTAGGAGATGCCCAAATCGAAATCCGGTTTGGTGTCTTTTCTAGCCAGCCGGGTTTTCAGGTCCGATTGATCGATGTATGCCTGGAAGGATCTCAACAACGGACGTTCCGAATCGGCCCAGGCGATTGCTTCATTGTTCGTGATATCGGATCCAAAAACAGGAGGCAGGATTGGAAGCGGCAGGTCTGCGTCAGCAGGGCGATTCAGCAGGCCATTGAGACGGGCGCGTTTGGCGATTTTGGATTGTTTAAGTGTGACCAGTCGTTCCTGTAACCGCGTTATTTCAACATTTGCTTTCAGTACATCCTGTTGAAGTCCCTTACCGACGCTGTATTTGCTCTCGACGATTTTCAGCATGTCTTCGAGGACACGCAGGTTCTGTGATGTGGTTAGAATTGTTCGTTCGATATAGTACCATTCGGCGTAGGCAATCTTTACCGCTTTTCTGATCTCATTGCGCATTTCATGCAGGTTGGATGTGCCAATGGCAACATCCTGATCGGCAATTTTCTCGCGCAAGTCCAACTTACCGGGGAATGGGAGGCTTTGCATCAGGCCGAGCTGTTTTCCTGTCATCGGTTCCTGGGTGAAGGAAAACGAATTGACAGGCAAATTCATCAAACCGATGGTCAATTTGGGATCCATCAAACTGCCGGCCTGAGGTACGCGATGACGGGCCGCCTCGATTCGTTGATCCATGGCCGCCAAATCAGCATTGTGTGTCATCGCGTAGGCGACGATATCGTCCAGTGTTTTTAAGGATTCGTCACCCTGTGCACAAAGTGCAGGGACGGCAATTAGAAAAATGAGCAAAAACCGAATCATGGGAACTCCTTATAAAATCCAATACAGAACCTTGCGATGAAGACGTACGTAGTACGGCT
>JAGQUY010000083.1 GCA_020438245.1 Bacteroidota bacterium | reverse complement strand
TCCAGAAAAATTGTGCCTCCGTTGGCCGATTCGAAATAGCCTTTTCGTTCTGACACCGCACCTGTAAAAGCGCCCCGTTCGTGACCGAACAACTCACTTTCCAGAATGCCCTCCGCAATGGCGCCGCTGTTGACGATAATCAACGGACGGGACTGACGGTGACTGAGTTTGTGTATCCCTTTTGCCACCACGTCCTTGCCGGTTCCGCTTTCGCCGACGATCAAGACCGACATATCGGACGGCGCAATTTTGCAGATGTCGCGAACGATGGAAAGTATCGGAGGGGATTCGCCGATCAGGCCGATGGATTCCGCAATGTCCTCAAGATTGTCTTCAATACCGCTGTCATCATGGGTTAGGACAAAATTGCGGAGCCCTGTTTCAACGTGAGTGGTCATATGTCATTGGCGAATGATATCCAGAATTTCAGAAGCGGCTCTTTCGACGGTGTCATTGACGACTACGTGATCAAACTCGCCCGCATGCTTCATTTCTTCTTCGACCCGGGCCAGGCGGACCTTGATGCTCTCTTCGGTCTCGGAGCCTCTGGACATCAAGCGGCGTTTCAACTCTTCCAGGGATGGCGGTTTGATGAAAATGAGGACAGATTCCTCGGGATAATTTTTTTTCACGGCCAAGGCGCCGTTGACGTCAATATCCATGACCACATTACAACCCATCTGAAGATCCGGCTCTACTGCCATACGCAGAGTGCCATAGAAATTGCCAAAGTGGTGATCGTACTCGATGAAATCCTTGTGGTCAATATGTTCCTTGAATTCTGCTTCGGAAATAAAATAGTAGTCCTTGCCATCATGTTCACCCTCGCGCTTCTGTCGGGTCGTCGCTGAAATAGAGAATACCAGCGTCGGATCCTTCTGTAAAAGGGCGTTCTTGATAGCAGTCTTTCCAGTTCCCGAAGGGGCGCTGAAGACGATGAGTTTTCCTTTTGAGGTTTTAAACTGCCTCATACCATACTGACAAAATTACAGTTTGTGGCGAAATATAGACGATAAACTATTATATATCAAGGGTTTTTTGATGTCCGATGCGTCAGAAGCCTTGAGCCATGAATCCGCCGTCGACGGCCAGACATTGTCCGGTTATGTACGAAGAAGCCGGCATGCAGAGAAATGCCACGGCCGCGGAGACCTCTTTGGGTTCGCCCACCCTGCCCATGGGGGTTCTTCGAAGGACTTTCTCCAAGTAGTCGGGCTTGGAGAGGAGACCGGAAGTGAGCGGTGTCTTAATATACCAAGGCGCGACTGTATTGACCCGGATGCCATCGGAGGCCCATTCTGTGGCCAGATTGAGCGTAAGTTGGACCATCGCAGCCTTGGTCATTGCATAGATGGACCCGGTTGGCAGGGCCGTCAGGCCACCCACGGAAGCGACATTGACGATACACGATTGATCCGCCCTTTTAAGCATCGGATGGCACCTGCGCGAGAGCTCGAAGCACGAGGTCAAATTGACGTTCAGAAGCTGTTGATACTCGGCTTCAGAATACTCTAGCGTTGGCTTGCGGATGTTGGTTCCAACGTTATTGACCAGGATATCCAAGGCCGGCCACCGATCGGCCACAGCGCGGATCAACTTCTCCCGCTCATCCTCCTTCGCCACATCGGCGGCAACGCCAAAAGCCTTATGGCCGAGCTCTGACCATCTGTCGGTTACATCTTGAACGTCCTTTCCATTCCGAGCGGTAATAAGCACTTCCGCGCCCAGCTCAAGAAACTCTTCCGCGACGGCAAGCCCAATTCCTTTGGTGCCTCCGGTGACCAGAGCCCGTTTATTTTGAAGCGTCCAACGCGTCACTGCTTCATTTTCCGCCATAGTTGCTTCTGTAAACATACTCGTGCACGACGTTGCAAGCAAGACGTTCCTGAAGAATCGTCGCCAACTTATTGGAAACGGTTTTCTGTTTTATTATGTTGGAAAAAATCATTCCTCTTGGATGATCGGATATGCAGACAGAGTCCATCACAGAGACCGTAGACGTAGCCATTATTGGAGGGGGCGCGGCTGGACTGATGTGTGCGATAGAGGCGGGCAAACGCGGTCGTACGGTGGCGGTGATCGAACACGCCGATCAAATCGGAAAAAAAATTCTGATTTCCGGCGGAGGCCGGTGCAATTTCACCAACCTCAAGGCCGGTCCATCGTCGTTCTTATCCTCCAATCCACACTTTTGCAAATCGGCACTAGCCCGTTATACGCCGGCCGACTTCATTGCACTCGTCGATAAACACCGGATCAAATATCACGAGAAAAAGGACGGTCAGCTTTTTTGCGATCACAGGGCTCATGAAATCACTCGAATGTTGGAGAAGGAGTGCCGTGAAGCCGGCGTGAAGGTATTCCTTGAGACCCGGGTTAGCGGGATCAGACACGAAGGTTCTTTTCTGGTTCAAACAAATCGGGGCGAGTTCAGATCGTCGTCGCTGGTGATTGCTACCGGAGGTTTGTCGATTCCAAAAATAGGCGCGACCGCCTTTGGGTACGACGTAGCCCGACAATTCGGACTGAAACTGGTCGAGCCGATACCCGGACTGGTACCATTGGTCATGTCAGAATCATTTTTGAGGGTTTTTGGCAGTTTGTCGGGTGTATCGCTTGACGTAAGAATCACATGCGGGAACCGGTCGTTTGATGATGCCATGTTGTTTACTCATCGGGGCCTGAGTGGGCCGGCAATCCTGCAGATATCGTCCTACTGGAAACCCGGAAGTTCTCTGGAAATTGACCTGCTGAAGAAGGGAGCCGACGGCATCACCCGAACGCCGGAGGAGCGACGATACCTGAGCACTCTCCTTGGCGTTCTTCATCCGAAAAAGTTTGCGCAATGTTTCTGCGATCATGCTTTCGAAAACAAGCCGGTTGCCCAATACTCCGAACGGGAATGGAACGAGATACTCAGGGTCTTGAGGACATGGCGCGTGGAGCCCGTTACTACTGAAGGGTTTTCGAAAGCGGAGGTTACCCTCGGCGGGGTGGATACAAAAGAATTATCCTCCAAAACCATGGAAGCATTGAACGTTCCCGGGTTGTATTTTATCGGCGAAGTTGTGGACGTCACGGGGCATCTTGGAGGTTTCAATTTCCAATGGGCCTGGTCGTCAGGTTATGCGGCCGGACAGTATGCCTAAGGTACAGGGGCGTACGTTGAGAGAGACTCCTTCACCCGGTTCCAGCTCAGGTTCAAGGAATCCGGTTGGAAATCTGCTGGAAGGGGATATTCCAGCGAGGCTTTAATTCGGGAATTGTTGTTGGGGTGCGTCATGAGCATTTCAACCGACTTATCATATGTTCCTTTTTCGCGTGAAAGTCTCCTGAAGAAAGCAGCAACTACCCTGGGGTTGATCTTCGCGCGGATGAGCAAGTCCATGCCTCGTCGATCGGCTAGTTCTTCTTGTTTTCGGTCAAACGAAGTCGACACCGCGGTTTTCGTTATTTCAGCGATCAACGTTCCGTCACTGCCGGCCGATCCCGACAGGAGGATTGCCATTCCAAAATCTTTGAGCAGTCGAACAAGGATATCCCGATTTTCCACATGTCCTATTTCGTGGGAAAGAACTGCAGCCAATTCTTCAGGGGATTCACAAAACTCGATCAAGCCCGAGCAGATTACAAGATGACCTCCGGGAAGCGCGAACGCATTGACTTCGCCATTTGAAACCACAATCAGTTGATAATCGTATTCCGTTGTTCCCAACGCAGTCATCAATCGGTCGAAAATAATCTGAAGGGCGCTGTCCAGCGGCGGCGTGTGAATAATTGTTTCCGACGTGGTTAAATTTTTCATCAACACGGTGCCGAGTTTTTCCTCCTGTTCAACCGGATACCCGGTAAGTGTTTTGTCCGGAAAAAGGGGAAAAAAATAAAACAGCAGCCAAATGCCGCCTGCCAATGCAATCAAGGCCGAGAATTCCAGCAGAATTTTCTTACCCATCTTACATTCCGGGTGGCCGGTTGGAAGGGGCAGGGGCAGCAACCTCTTTGACGGCAAATACAGATTGATAGCAAATTCTGCCAAAGAACAGGAAGTAATAGAATTGCCCCTTTCGGGCTTTGGCGGCAGCAACCAATGAAAAAATAATATAGGCCAAATTCACTACCAACAGCATCCACAGATATGCTTTATAAACCTCATCGAATACCCAATCAAAAAACAGGATTCGAATCGCCCAAAACACTGCCATGGCATTCATCAGGCTCACCGGCAATTGGGAGAGTAAAGATTGCAACGCATGAAAATGGACAAATTTGCTTTTCGTACGGTTGATGAAATAATAGATGATCGATGCAATCAGGCTGATGATCGGCAACGGCAATCCGGCACCTACGGCGGCAAACATCATCAGGTACGCACCCATCGCATCTTCTCTCTCCCGAACCGGAACCTCATCCGGTTGAGGAAGCGGATAGTAGTCCATGGAATTCGGCGGCTTACGGTTTACCCGAGAAAGGCGGGTACTCGTCGCTCATGAATTGCATGTACAATGAAACACGCGTGTTCCATCGAATAAGACCGGTGAGATATTCGTGCCACGATTTTGGATAACTTCCCGTAAACAGGACAACCCACCAAGCCAGAAACATCAGGATTATTCCCCAGATGAATGCAAAGAAGAGCAAAAATCCGTGAGGTATGAGTACGTAAATAAAACCAAAAAAGGATTTCAGGAGCAGAAGACCGCGGCTCAAAGACTCCGGATAGGGGATTTCAACACTCGTTTTGTCATCGGTTGAGGAAATACCAAAGGCGGGATATCCGTCCGACAAGTTGTATAAGCGGGCATTAAGACGGACTTGCCAGCGAATCAAGCCGACGTGAAATTCAAAAAAACTTTGAGGATACCGACCCGTAAACAGGATGGACCACCACGAAATGAAGGTCAGAATGGCGGACCAGATTCCGAGGAACATAAGCAGGAACCCATGAGGTAGGGTAATATAGAAGAAGCCGAAAAAGGATCGAAGGAGAAGTTCTCCACGAGAGTAACTCTCCTGATGTTGAATGGTTAGTGTCATGGCTCTCTCTACTTTTTGGGTTAAAAAGATTGGTAATCAAATTTCAGGTACTTCCCGGGTAAAGTCAAGCCTGTCTTAACATGCAGGAAGTGATCCTGCTCATTAACACAAAATTCGATTGAAATTGGAACTCCAGGCCGTACATTGCGCTTTCTAATCTGGATTGAATCATGGAGCCTACGTCACCTAAATTTTTCAAGACACCAACCCATTTTCGCCGATGGCTTGAGAAGAATCATGCGACGTCTGGTGAGCTATGGGTGGGTTATTACAAAAAAGGTACGGGTCGTCCGAGCATAACCTGGCCGGAATCGGTCGAGCAGGCCTTGTGTTATGGATGGATCGACGGAATTAGAAAGAAGTGGGATGACCTCAGCTATGTGGTTCGCTTCACTCCCCGACGGGAAAAAAGCATATGGAGTACGATCAACCTTGCCAGTGTGAAGAGACTGAAGAAGGCGGGTCTCATGACGGAAGCCGGATTAAGGGCGTTTGAACGCCGCAAAAAAATCGCCGTCTATTCATACGAAGGCGGCCGGAAGTCTTTGGCGGCTGAACTTGAAAAAGAGTTCAAACAGAATCCAAACGCATGGTCTTTTTTCGATCGGCAACCGCCGTGGTACAAGCGCTCCGCCGGTCATTGGGTCATGGATGCAAAGAGGCAGGAGACCATACAAAAGAGATTGCATGAATTGATCCGTTGTTCTGCCCGTGAGCATTGGATCAAACCGCTGACGAGAAAGACATCATGAACGCACTATTATTATTAAAACGTCTTGCAGGACTACTGCAGTTTACCGTACATGTTGAATTTCCCGACGACCTTGGCGGATCGCACTATGGAGAAGGATTGACAACTGTACGATCGGAGTCAGCTGCAGAAGTGATCTTGTTTGACTGCGGCCGATGGAGCAGACCCACCCATTTGCGTTTCAGCGGCGGATATCGTTGGAATTTCGCAAACGCTGTCGACGGTTTCAAAATAGACCATATCCGGCACGGCGCTGACAATCCGGTGTTTTTGGCAGCATTGGTTCCGGTCAATCCTTTTCTGTATAAAAATTTGGAGTCCTATCACTGCGAGGCGGATTCATACGATGTCGAAGTCCGGTTTATGGAGGAGGAGGTTGTCATGCAGTGGAGCATACGGGGGCCCAGGAAAAATCAGAACCTGTGCATCAGGTACCGATGACCTCATCGCGTATTCTTGTAAATAACAACTCTTTGCTGAAGGCAATTCGCTTTCTAAGACGCAAAGATCAACAACTTGCGTCAGTGATCAAAGAAACCGGAGTTCCCCCGCTTTGGTCAAGGCGGCCCGGTTTTGACACACTGATCAGAATTATTCTTGAACAACAAGTCTCTCTGCAATCGGCACGATCCGTCTACCGACGGATACGCACGGTAACCGGAACAGTGAATCCTGATTCGATTTCAGGCCTTACCGTGCAAGGACTTCGCAAGCTCGGGGTTACCAGACAAAAAGCGGCGTATTGCTATGGTCTCGCAAAGATTGTCGAGGCGGGCACAGTGGATCTCGGATCGTTGAACAAAAGATCGGATCAGGAAGCACGGGCCGAATTACTTTCGATCAACGGAGTCGGACAGTGGACAGCTGACATTTATCTGTTGATGGCATTGCGAAGAGCGGATGTTTGGCCAACCGGTGATTTGGCCCTGCTGGTTGCTCTCCAAAAGCTTCGAGGTCTCGGAAACCGCCCGACTCCAGAAACCGCCGCTCGTTTGTCCCGCGTGTGGTCGCCGTGGCGTTCCGTTGCGGCGCGAGTTCTCTGGCAAGGATATCTGAAAGGAATCCTTCGATAGAAATAATTACACAACGGCTACTTATTTAAACTGGAGTACCATGAGTCTTTCCGAAGCGCTGATTGCAGAACTCAATCATGAATCGGTTGCCACGCACAAAATGCTGGAACGAATACCGGAGGATTCTCAACATTGGAAACCTCACGAGAAGTCCAGAACGATAGGGGAGACGGCAAGGCATATCGCCAATTTGCCGGGCTTGTTTATTGCTGCCATGGGCCAGGATGGCGTGGATCGAACCCAGTACCAGGTGCCACCTTGCGAAAGCGTTGTTGACGTTGTTTCGATGTTTGATCAGAACATCAAGAACGCGGTTAACACGTTATTGTTGTTGCCCGATGATAAAATGATGCAACCGTGGACGTATCGCTATGGCGAAAAAGTTATTTTCAAAATGCCGCGTCTTGCCATTATACGGGGTATGGGCATCAACCATCTTATTCATCATCGGGGCCAACTGTCCGTATATCTCAGGATGCTCGATATTCCTTTGCCAGGCGTCTATGGTCCGACGGCCGATGAAAAGTAAGAACTATTTCTGAGCCAGAATTTTTTCCAAATCCGCCTTGGTGACGATCAATAGATTCACCGCCGGCAACCTCCCGGTCAACGTGTGCCAATTTGCGTCCTGTTTGAATATTTCTTTGAACAGGGGAAGGGATTCCCCGACTTTTCCGGCATTGGCCAGCGCGACGGCATGCCAATATTTCATTTCCAGATTATCGGGAAACATCTGTTCGGCTGAACCATAATGAAAGTTGGCCCCCTCGATGTCATTTTTTTCAACGGCAAGATCTCCCTTGTTCATATGTTCGTATGCTCGAAACAACCTGAGTAATCGTTTCATCTCGGAAATCGGCGTTGGATGGTCTTCAATCCGGAGGTCGATAAGTCTGTCTTCCCACAGTCTGCCGGTTGAGGTTCCTATAACAACAAGAATGGCGCACGATTGTCTGCCCCGAATATCTCCCCCAACTTCTTGTGCGGCTTCCAAAGCCGCCAGCATTCGTTCTGCCAACGGTCCTTTCGAAGACTCAAAAGCCCGTGACATGGCAGGCCAAACCTTGTCATTGAGCATCAGATTGGCTTCAACAGAATAGTTTTTTCCAACGAAGTGGCCGGCCGCAGGAATGCAGGATTTTCCCGTCCACGCGGCAACATTTCCCTTGGAATCCACAATGCCCACTTGCCGGACATCGCGCCCGTCGTCGCTGGCGAGCAATGCATCCAGTGTTTCCTGAGCCGACTTGCCGGATTTCAAAAGCTCCAAACCTCGTGGGCCGAACGAAACATTCACGAACGATTGAGTGGCAATGGCTCCAACGCCCGCTTCCGCCCATGAAACGACCGATCCTACAGAGAACCAATGGGACTGTACGGCCACGCCCATCTCGCCGGTATCCGGATCACGAGCAACAATAGAATAGGTATGAGCAAGGCGGTTGTCAGGATTAATTTGCGCGGAGCCTGGCGTCGGCAGACCAAATAGCGTCAAACAGAGTAGAAATCTCATGTCGGGGACCTTTCCTTAAAGTTGAGTCCAATTTGAGTCGGATGGGTGTCAAAATCAATCCTACTGAATATTAGCTGGGTCTTTTTATTGA
>JAGQUY010000082.1 GCA_020438245.1 Bacteroidota bacterium | reverse complement strand
GCCCGCAAGGAGAAATTGCCTACCTTTCAGATTCCGGATCTGAGTGTCAATTTGGATGTCGGTGTTACTGTAAGTAAGACCAAGGCGTCGAATATCGTCGGGTGGATCGAAGGCATCGATCCTGAATTAAAAAACGAATACGTGGTGATCGGGGCGCATTACGACCATTTGGGGGAGACATCGAAGTACGATGTATTCAACGGAGCGGACGACGACGGTTCCGGTACGGTCGCGCTGATGGAATTGGGTCGATGGCTCGCGACCGAGCACCTGAATAAACGTTCAGTGGTCTTGGTGCTTCACAGTGCGGAAGAAAAAGGGCTTTTGGGTAGTGAGTATTTTACCGATTCGGAGACGCCAAGACCATTCCAGATGAATCAGGTCGTTGGAATGGTCAATTTGGATATGGTTGGGCGAGAACGCGCAGACAGCATCCATGTCATCGGATCGGGCCGGCTGAGCACGGAGTTGAAACACCTCACGGAGACCGCTAACGCGGATCTCGGGCTGTTCAAGTTCGATTATACCTTTGACGCAGACGACGATCCCAACCAATTCTACTATAGAAGTGATCATTATAATTATGCGCGACTCGGCATCCCCGTTGTTTTTTTCTATGACGGTATGACCAGCGATTACCACAAAACCACCGATGACTTCGAGAAAATCAACTATCGGAAAATTGAGAACACGATCCGTCTTGTGCATGAACTTGTTCTGAGAATATCCAACCTCGACCACCGGCTCGTTGTCGACAAGAAGCAATAGAAACCGCCCATGAGAGTCAAGTTTAACCGAAACGAATTCGCCGGCGCGTTCGGCGACATTGGCACGGATCTGCCTTTGATTATCGGCATGATTCTGGCCTCGGGTTTGGAAAGCAGCAGCGTGTTGATTTTGTTTGGTGTCATGCAAGTCGTTAGCGGTCTGTATTACGGACTGCCCATGCCGGTTCAACCACTCAAAGCGGTTGCATTGCTTGTCATCAGTCAGAAAGTGGCGCCGGGCATTATCCATGGAGGGGGCCTGGCCATTGGCATCGTCATGTTGATTCTCAGTCTGTCCGGCGCGCTCGAGTGGTTGGGGCGGGTTATTCCGAAAGTGGTGATCCGCGGGATACAACTTGGACTGGGTATCAAACTTTGCTTGGTTGCACTTGGAGAGTATGTTGCTGCGGAAGGATTTCTCGGATACATTTTGGCAGGAATCGCGTTTGTCGTAACGGTTTTTCTTTGGGGAAATCGAAAATACCCTCCGGCTATTTTTGTTATCGGCTTGGGCGTTATTTATGCGTTTATGGTTAAGGTCGATGTGGCGCAGTTCATGCATGTCAAGCCGGCCTTGCCGTTTCTAACCATGATCCGCTGGGATGACGTCGTCACAGGATTTATTCTTCTTGCATTGCCGCAGGTGCCACTTTCCTTGGGGAATTCGATTTACGCCAGCCATCTTCTTGTCAAAGATTATTTTCCCCAAGAAAATGTGGGTGTAAAAAAGATCGGCCTGACCTACTCTATCATGAATATTGTCGCACCCTGGTTTGGGGGCATTCCGGTTTGCCACGGGTCGGGGGGACTTGCCGGTCACTACACATTCGGAGCACGAACCGGAGGGTCGGTAGTAATTTACGGGGCCATTTTCTTGACCGCCGGATTGCTATTCAGTCATAATTTCGAGACGGTTTTCCTTATTTTTCCGAAGCCGATGCTCGGGGTGATTCTTCTCTTTGAGGGTATCGCGCTAATCGCGCTTATCAAGGACGTCGTCGATGCCAACTTTGGTTTGATCCTGACAATTCTTGTTGGCGTAATGGCCGCCG
>JAGQUY010000081.1 GCA_020438245.1 Bacteroidota bacterium | reverse complement strand
AATCGGTGCTTGTTGCACTCATCAGTGTTGTATTCTCAATCTTGTTCACAGAACTTTTGTTGCCCGTTTTTAATGCACTCATCGGCCGCAACCTCGTGTTGAATTGGGCCAGCGACCCCCTTGTGATGCTGATGCTATTGCTCTTGGCCATCCTCAGCGGGGTTCTGGCCGGAATATACCCGGCGTTATATTTGTCTGCACCTGCACCCATTCAGCTATTCCGAGGGAATTTGGCACTTGATGCGAAGAAGGGAACCTTCCGAAAAAGTCTTGTTGTTCTGCAATTTGCCGTGTCGGTCGGATTGATCGTTTCGGCTCTGGTTGTTTACGATCAATGGAAATTTCTCCAGGATGCAAAACTTGGTTTCAATCGGGATGCAACCATCCTTATTCCCGTCCGGCCGCCGATGATTCAACGGATCGACGGTTTGCAGGAACAGCTTCGTTCGGATGCTGCCGTATATAACACGACGATCATGAACGAAGTCATTGGGAGACATCACAATACTCATGAATTCAATTTTGAGGGTATGGAGGCCGGAAAGTGGGCTTATTTTCCAGGTCTCGTCGTGAGCGAAACCTTTACCCAGACATTTGACATCCCAATGGTCGCCGGCCGCGGCTTTTCCAAAGAGTTTCCACGCGACGATTCGTTGTCTATTTTGATCAATGAATCCATGGTGAAGTATTTAGGATGGGGAAGCCCTGACCAGGCGCTTGGGAAATCATTCTTTACCCCGACCGGAAAAGAGCGGGTGGCGGGAGTGTTCAGGGATTTTCACTTCGAATCACTTGCCAATCCGACTGGCCCCTTTGTTTTGGATATACCCCACAAAAACCTTCGCCCCTTCTTCAATAAGTTCCTTGCGGTTCGTCTTCGCGGAGACATTCACGAGTCCATTGGTGCTGTCGAGGGCTATTGGAATCGAATCTATCCCGAGTTTCCTTTTGAGTACACCTTCTTAGATGAGAGTCTCCGTCAGCAGTACGATTCGCAGAGCAGGTTAGGTCGACTGATTGGTTACTTTTCAGTCGTGGCCGTACTGATAGCCTGTCTGGGTCTTTTTGCCCTCGCGTCCTACTCCGTTGAACAGCGCACCAAGGAAATTGGGATTAGAAAAGTAATGGGTGCATCGGTTATGCAAATTGTACTCATGTTTTCCAAAGATTTCATGTTGCTTATAGTTCTAGCAACGGGAGTAGGATTTGTCGCTTCGTACCTTGCCATGAATCTTTGGTTATCCAATTTTGCATTCAAAACGAGTTTGCAGGTTTCGTCCTTTATTTTGAGCGGAACTCTGGCTTTGGGTGTCGCGTGGTTGACCATCGCCTACCAGTCTTGGAAGGCCGCGAAGCTTAATCCGGCGCAAGCATTGAAGTATGAGTAATTACTTACAGGAGGCTCCATTGATCAAGTTGAAACAAATCGAGAAATTCTATGAAAACAAAGCTGGCAAGTACTACGTGCTTCGAGGGATCAACCTTGATGTAGCACAAGGTGAGTTTCTTTCCATTATGGGACCTTCGGGTTCCGGCAAGTCGACGTTGCTGCATATTCTTGGAATGCTGGATGACCCCAATTCCGGAGAATACCACTTCCTCAATGAAAAAGTGCACTCAATGAAGGAAAAACAAAGAGGGGAACTGCACAAACAGTACATCGGTTTTGTTTTCCAGAGCTATCATCTGATCGATGAACTAACGGTCTATGAAAATATAGAAACCCCCTTGCTTTACAGGAAAATATCCTCGTCGGAGCGTAAGAGCATGGTGGCCGATACACTTGACCGGTTTAATATGGTCGCTAAAAAGGATTTGTTCCCAAATCAGCTTTCCGGTGGCCAACAGCAGCTGGTCGGTGTCGCACGAGCGATTATTGGAAATCCAAAAGTGATTCTCGCTGACGAACCGACGGGCAACCTGAACAGCAAACAGGGGGAGGAGATTATGGCCCTGTTTGATAAGCTTAACAAAGAGGGCACGACCATTATTCAGGTTACGCACAACGAGCGATTTGCAAGATATGCGCACCGGGTTGTTCATTTGCTGGACGGCTGGGTGGATAAGGAGGAATCCCCGCCCTCTTCATAGCACATGGCGGCTGTCGTCATCGTGTGTTTAGCAGGTGCAAGTCTCTGCATTAGAGGTTGCTCGCATAGGTCGTCGCGGAAACTTTTTCAGGCAACACTCGTATTTCGCCTACCGATCTTGTGAGGTATACATGAAAATTCGAATTTTTCTACTCGCGCTGGGGATGGCTTTTTCGTCTTCATTGCACTCTCAAATTGACAGTTCATCCCGAGTCTTTTCTTTGATAGAGGCCGAGCGAAGTTTTGCAAAAATGTCGGTCTCACATGGCATGCGCCATGCTTTCATAAATAATCTTGCGGACGACGGACTCATCTTTAGACCGGGGCCGGTCTTGGGCAAGGCTGTATGGGAACAGGGCAAAGCCTTGCCGTACGTATTGAAGTGGGAACCCGAGTTTGCAGATATTTCACAGTCGGGCGATATGGGCTACACAACCGGGCCGTGGGAACTGCAGTCCTATAAACCGCTTTCCAACGTGCTTGATCAGGGCTATTTTACCTCCATCTGGCAGAAAACATCAGACGGCACCTGGAAAGTTTCTCTTGATTTGGGTATAAGCTGCCCGCCAATGACAAATGCAGAAATCAAATGCTCGACTTCCGAGAGCGGTCAGGCCGGCCTTTTGACTTCCACTACCGACCTTCGATCCGTCGACTCTCTGTTTGCCATAGACTATTCGTCTAGACATGCATCGTCGTTTTTGGATCGTCTTGACAAATCAGCGCGAATTCATCGGGAGGGCAGGCTGCCGGCAATCAGCATGGATGAAAAGAGCGATATTGTTCTGTCCGAAAAACTGCCGGCTTGGCAGGTACTCGGAGGTCGCTGCGCGGCTTCCGGTGACTTGGGGTACACCTACGGTGTATTTAAGACTTCTGAAAAAAATACTTTCTACTATTTGAGAATTTGGAAAAAGAATGGAAAAATGTGGAAGATCGTACTCGATTTGAATACCATACCGCCGCTTGAAAAGACTGCTCGCAAAGGACAATAAAGCTTTTGCATTTAAGAGATGCCTTGTCTAAAATAGCCCGCACATTAGAATAACAGATGGAGAAACCATGATGAATGTAGTACGAACGATGATTCTGACCGGGATAATCCTGTATTTGGGTTGTCAACCGGGTCCCGCCAAAGTGGCCAAGACCTTTGAGAAATCCAACTTTGATACAACGGTTGCTGCCTGTGACGATTTTTATCAGTACACGAACGGTGGATGGATCAAGAATAATCCGGTGCCTGCTGCATACGGTCGGTGGAGCGCCTTCAATGAATTGGCCGATTTCAATACCAATGCGATACGAACCATTCTTGAAGAAGCTGCAGCGGACAAGAATGCAAAACCGGGCAGCCAGCGACAGATGACGGGTGATTTTTATGCCAGCGGCATGGACAGCGCAGCTATCGAAGCGATGGACTTGAAACCGCTGGGGACAGTTTTTGGAATGATCGATGGGATGAAGGATAAGACCGATCTGGCTCGTGTGCTTGCAGAATTGCATCACTACGGAATGGCCCCCATGTTCAACTTCTTCGCTGCGCAGGACGATAAGAACAGCACCATGATGATTGCCGTTGCCTATCAGGGCGGTCTGGGCATGCCGGACAGGGATTACTACCTGGACAACGATGAAAAAACGCAGAAGATACGTGAAGCGTACGAATCATATATAAAGACGCTTTCCGGCTATATGGGTATGGACGAGAAAACAGCTGCATCGAATCTCGAGACCATTATGAAGATTGAAACCGGTCTGGCGCGCGCGTCTAAGACTCGTGTCGAGCAGCGGGATCCTGAAAAGAACTACAATAAGCTGACGGTAGCGGATTTGGAAAAGCTGGTGACTACGTTTGATTGGAACACCTATTTCACCGAAATCGGACTGCAGGGCCTTCCGGAGTTGAATGTCGCCCAAACTGATTTCTTCGCCGGGCTCAACAATGCGTTGAAGACATTTTCAATTGAAGAGTGGAAGCCGTATTTGAAAATGCATACCCTCAATTATGCTGCGCCCTACTTGGGTTCGAAATATGTAGATGCTCATTTTGCGTTTACCGGCACTGCTTTGAGAGGAACGACGGAGCTGCTGCCCAGATGGAAACGTGTCAGCCAGACCACCGATCGGAATCTCGGGGAGGTTCTCGGCCAAGTCTATGTCGAGCGCTACTTTCCGCCATCGGCGAAGGCACGGGCCATGGAAATGGTCAACAATGTACGTGAAGCCTTTAGAGATCGTTTAATGCGCATCGATTGGATGACCGACAGCACGAGGGCTAAGGCGCTGGCCAAACTAAACACCTTTACGGTCAAAATCGGTTATCCGGACAAGTGGAAGGACTATACCGGTTTACAGATCGATCGAACTTCCTATCTGAAAAACGTGATGGCTGCTCAAAAATATGATTTCAAGCGGGACATGGGTGAAATCGGCAAGCCCGTGGATCGCACGAAATGGGGTATGACTCCTCCGACGGTGAATGCGTACTATAATCCTTCCATGAACGAGATTGTATTTCCCGCCGGTATCATGCAATATCCTTTCTTTAATCCCGATGCGGATGACGCGTTTAATTATGGCGGCATGGGGAGTGTGATCGGGCACGAGATTACTCATGGTTTTGACGACCAGGGAAGTCAGTATGATGCAGAAGGGAATTTGAAAAACTGGTGGTCAAAGGCCGACCGGGAAAATTTTGAAGAACGAGCCAACAAAATGGTCCGTCAGTACGGTCGCTACGAAGCGCTGGATGGTTTGAACGTAAATGGTGCGTTGACACTTGGTGAAAATATCGCAGATCTGGGCGGGCTTTACATTTCCTATGAAGCACTTGAGAAAACGCTGAAGGGAAAACCGGCCAAGCTTATCGATGGGTATACACCGGAACAGCGCTTCTTTATGGCTTGGGCCCAGGTATGGCGAAATACGATTCGTGACGAAGAAATGCGTTTTCGCGTTAAGGTGGACCCCCATTCACCCGGCAAATTTCGCGTCAAAGGACCGTTGTCGAATATTCCTGAATTCGAGAAGGCCTTTGGATGTGCGGACGGTCAGTATCTGGAACCCGATTCATCGCGTGTGCAAATTTGGTAGCAGACTAAATAACAAGGAACAGCATGATGAAACATTGTATTGTAGGAATATTCCTGATGAGCCTGGGCCTCGGGACGATTACCGCGCAAAAGAAGATGGAGAAAAGTATGCAAATCGACATCGATATTCCGTTTCAGAAATTTACGCTGGATAACGGATTAACGGTGGTCATACACGAAGACCATAAAGCCCCGATTGTAGCCGTTAACGTGTGGTACCATGTGGGCTCCAAGAACGAAAGACCCGGCAAGAGCGGATTTGCGCACCTGTTTGAACATTTGATGTTCAATGGAAGTGAAAATTATGACAAGGACTACTTCCAGGTCATGGAAGGAATCGGTGCGACAGACTTGAATGGCACAACAAATGAAGATCGTACCAACTATTTTCAGAACGTCCCCGTATCCGCTTTCGATCTGGCCCTATGGATGGAATCCGATCGGATGGGACATCTGCTGGGCGCAGTTACCCAAGCGAAGTTGGATGAACAGCGCGGTGTTGTGCAGAATGAAAAACGTCAGGGTGAAAATCAACCGTATGCCATATCCGAAGAGCTGACTACCAAGAGCACCTGGCCAGCCGGCCACCCGTACTCTTGGACTGTTATCGGTTCCATGGAAGACTTGAATGCGGCTTCGTTGGAAGACGTGAAGGAATGGTTCCGCGGATACTACGGGGCGGCCAACGCAACGGTGGTCATTGCAGGCGACGTCGAAACGAAAGCGGCATTGGAGAAAGTAAGACAGTATTTCGGGGATATTCCCCCGGGACCTCCCGTAGCTCGTCATGAAGCGTGGGTAGCCAAGCGCACCGGTCACCAGAGACAGGTGGCGCAGGATCGGGTTCCTCAAGCACGCCTGTACAAAGTGTGGAATGTCCCTCAGTGGGGAACGCAGGAAGGTGACTACCTGGATTTGATCAGCGATGTTCTGGGGAGTGGAAAAAATTCACGTCTTTATAAACGACTGGTCTATGATGATCAGGTTGCGACGAGTGCGCGTGCCTACGTGGATTTAAGAGAAATTGGAGGACTGTTTACGATAGACGTTACTGCGAAGCCAGGTGAAGATCTCGCCAAAATTGAAAAAGCAGTGCAGGAAGAATTGGAAAAATTCCTCGCAGAGGGGCCGACGGATAAAGAAATGGAGCGCATCATTACACAATACCAGGCCAACTTTATTCGAGGCACTGAGCGCATAGGCGGATTTGGCGGTAAATCAGACATCCTTGCGAGATATCAGGTATTTATGGGTGACCCTGCAGGGTATAAAAAGACACTCGAGCATGTTCGTTCAGCAACTGCAAAAAAACTTCAACAGACCGCTCAGGCATGGTTGTCCGATGGTGATTATGCGCTTGAGATTCATCCGTTCCCCGATTTCAAGACCATTGAAACAAAAGTGGACCGTAAGAGTCTTCCGGTTATGGGTGTTACACCCGACGTCAAATTTCCGGACTTACAACGGGCAACGTTGTCCAACGGAATGAAAGTCATTTTGGCTGAACGAAAAACCGTTCCCGTCGTCAATTTTAATCTCCTTTTCGACGCCGGCTATGCCTCGGATCAATTTGCTTCACCCGGGACAGCCACGCTTGCGATGAACATGCTGGA
>JAGQUY010000080.1 GCA_020438245.1 Bacteroidota bacterium | reverse complement strand
CTCCTTTCTACTCATCGTATTTTTGACTTTTCTTCCCGGATGTTCAGGCTCGTTATCCCTCACACAAAAGGCGCAACAGTATATTGAAAAGGGTCAGCATGCTTCGGATGAAGGGCATTTTGAACGCGCACGAAACGAGTATCAGAAAGCCATCAAAACAGATTCGATGCTCACTGCCGCATACGGTGGTATCATAGAAGTGTACCTTGCGGAAAGCCGGACGGAAAAAGCCGCTGAGTTTGTCCAAACCATCCCGGTATCCATCCGATCGCATCCGGAAATCAGCTTCTTCCGCGGCTTGGTGGCAGCACGTCAAAAAAGATACAACGAGGCGCTGCCGGATCTTGAGTGGAGCGTCGCGGCCAATTACAATCGCACCGAAGCCATCTACGTAATGGCTGACATCTACGTTCAGACCGGCGACTATGAAAGAGCGGTGGACCTGCTTGAGTCTATCCGATTTGCCAAAGAACCCGCGGCGCAGAACGATAAACTTGTTGCTCTGTATGACCGCGCGAAAAGCTTACTGGACGACTATCTGCGAGATACGTTTGAAGGAAGGACCCTCAGTCGTATTGTCCAATCAAGAAACGTAACGCGTTCCGATCTCGCCTTCTTGCTGGTCTATGAGCTGAACCTGGCTAAGAAGGATTCGTTGTCCTTTCCGGATGTGTCGGCAGACGATTCACTGGCCAGTTTCTACTCAACTGCCGTTGCTTCAGGGGTACTTGAGAAACTGCCGGATAAGAAATTCTATCCTGGCTATCGTATAAAACGACGTAATGTGGCGTACTATCTGGCCAGGCTTGCGAAGGATAAGCTTCGAAAAGATTGGGAAATTCCACCCCCTCCGGAAATGCAGCCGGACGATGTAACCGTTGAGGATCCTCAATATGCAGAGATAAGCTGGATGTGCGCGAACGGGATTATGAAGAACTTGACGGGTCAATCGTTCGGCCCCGACGAACCTGTTGCCGGTGCTGACCTTCTGCGTGCCCTTAAGAAGATTAAGGAGTTTCATTAATCATGGCCGAAGATAAAGAGCTGATCTACGACCCGCTCGTTGAAATCATCAATTTCTACGAGAGCCGTAAAGGTGTCCCGAAGAAATCGAAGGTGGAGTCTGCCGCCACGGTGGAGGAACGGTTGAAGAACCGTATCATCGACGGGGAGAAGCAGGGTCTCGAAGCGGATCTTAAGACCGCGATGGAGAAATACAAACCGCTGGATATCATCAATACTCTGTTGCTCGATGGGATGAAGGTGGTCGGAGACCTGTTCGGCAGAGGTGAAATGCAGTTGCCCTTTGTACTGCAATCCGCGGAGGTAATGAAGACTGCCGTCGCGTATCTCGAGCCGTTCATGGAAAAAAGCGATTCATCACGCAAAGGAACCATTGTGCTTGCCACGGTCAAAGGAGACGTGCACGACATCGGCAAGAATCTGGTGGATATCATCCTGACCAACAATGGCTACAAGGTTGTGAATCTGGGCATCAAGTGTCCCGTCGATACCATGATTCACGCCTACGAGGATCACAAAGCCGATGCCATCGGCATGAGCGGGTTGCTCGTCAAGTCGACGATGATCATGAAGGAGAATCTCGAAGTCATGATCGAGCGGGGGATTCACGTCCCTGTATTACTCGGAGGAGCCGCTCTTACCAGAAGATATGTCGAAGAGGATCTGGGTTCCGTTTATAAAGACACGCTGGTATACTGCGAGGATGCGTTTTCCGGGCTTCATGCCATGGAAAAAATAATCAGAGGAGAAAAACCCGCCGTCTCGACGACCGACCTGTTGTCCGAACCGGCGGATACAATTCAGGAAACAGTGAAACGAATTCGCATTGTTCGGCATCAATGGCAGAAAGCGTTGGGATATGTATCGGATGAAGAGTTTTCAAAAAAGGCTGCGTTTGGAGACTGGTCACTCCACGACATGATTGCCCATTTTGTGTTTTGGCAGAAGAAAACTGCTGAACGTATTAAGCTTGTCGCCTCCGGCCGACAGGAAGAAGTACGTGAGTACGGTGCGGACGACCAGCTCAACGTGAAAGCGGTTCAGGCTTTTGAGAATCACTCTCGCGATGAAGTGATGGACGCCTGGAGCGAGGCTCAACTGGAAACGGAAGCCGCTCTGCATAGCCTGAAGGATGACCATCTGCAGCTTGACATCAAGGGCACCCTATTCAAAGAATTCATTTCCGAGTCTACTTTTGCCCATGAATACGAGCATCTTCAAAAAGTTAATACATGGATTCAGTCCCACCAGAAGACGGCCAAGAAGAAGGCGCCCGTTAAACACCGCTCCAATGTGGCGACCGATGTCGAGGCGCCCAAACCGCCTTTCTGGGGTTCGCGAGTGGTGGATACCGTGACGCTGAATGACGTGTATCCGTTCATCAATGAAATCGCGCTATTCAGAGGGCAGTGGCAATTTACGAGAGGCAAAAAGTCGCCTTCTGAGTACGAAGCCTTTGTGAAAAAGGAAGTCCGGCCGGTCTTTGAACACTGGACGAAGCGAAGCGCGGAAGAAAAACTGCTTATACCAAAATTGGTCTACGGTTACTTTCCGTGCCAGGCCGAAGAGAATGATTTGATTGTGTATGAGGAAGATCTGAAATCGGAACGTCTGCGATTCTCTTTTCCGCGGCAGTCGGAGGGCAACTACTACTGCATCAGCGATTTTTTTGCGCCCAAGGCATCGGGACGAATGGACGTACTCGGCTGTATGGTGGTTACCGTCGGACAACAAGCTTCGGATTTCTCTGCCAAGCTGTTTGAATCGGACAACTATGCCGATTATCTGTATTTCCACGGACTCAGTGTTGAGACCGCCGAGGCCTTGGCCGAATACTGGCACCGCGAAATTCGACGCGAAATGAATCTGATCGGAGAAGACCATGCGGATACGAAAAAGCTTTTTCAGCAACAGTATCGGGGCTCCAGATACAGTTTTGGCTACCCGGCGTGCCCAAATCTTGAAGACCAGACCAAACTATTTCAGTTGCTGCAACCCGAGCGGATCGGTATTTCGCTGACCGAGGAGTATCATCTCGAACCGGAACAGTCGACCAGCGCCATTATTGTCCATCATCCGCAGGCGAAATATTTTAATGTGTAGAGCATGATTTCATCGTTTCACCCTCCATTGAGAACCCTTATGGGACCGGGCCCTTCGGATGTCTATCCCAGGGTATTGGAAGCGCTTTCCAGGCCTACGGTAGGGCACCTGGATCCCTCGTTCATCCGCATGATGGATGAAGTCAAATCGCTTCTTCAGACCGTTTTTCGTACCAAGAACGAACTCACCATGGTGGTCAGCGGTCCGGGTTCTGCAGGTATGGAAACGTGTTTTGCCAATCTCGTCGAGAAAGGCGACACGGTGGTGATTTGTCAAAACGGGGCGTTCGGCGGTCGAATGAAAGAAATGGCCGAGCGATGCGGCGGGAAAGTAATTTTGGTTGAAGACTCCTGGGGGCGCGCAATCGATCCCGCAAAGTTTGAAGATGCACTGAAACGAAATCCGGAAGCGCGATTGGCGGGATTCGTGCATGCGGAAACCTCAACGGGTGTTCTGTCGGATGTAAAAACCCTGGCCGAGATCGCACATCGTCATGATTGCGTGACCGTGGTCGACGCTGTCACGTCGCTGGGCGGAGTTCCACTTGAGGTGGATGCGTGGGAATTGGATGCCGTGTATTCGGGCACGCAAAAGTGCCTCAGCTGTGTGCCGGGCTTGTCACCCGTCACTTTCGGGCCTCGCGCTGTTGAAAAACTCAAGAAGCGCAGCGCGAAAGTCCAAAGCTGGTTCATGGATCTGAACCTTGTCATGGCCTATTGGGGAAGCGGCGCAAAGCGGGCCTATCATCACACGGCACCTATCAACGCGCTCTATGGGCTCCACGAGGCCCTGGTGATCCTGCTTGAAGAAGGTCTGGACGCAAGTTGGGCCCGTCATCGAGCTCATCATGAGGAAGTACGGGCCGGCGTCGAGGCCATGGGACTCGAACTGATCGTACCGCCGCCCGAACGATTGCCGCAACTAAATGCGATCTCGGTTCCGAAAGGCGTCGATGAATCGGCTGTGCGAACCGCCTTACTGGACGGCTACAATCTTGAGATAGGCGCAGGCCTGGGCAGTCTTGCCGGCAAAATCTGGCGCGTTGGCCTGATGGGATGCGGATGTAACCGTAAGAATGTTGTTCTTTTTCTGAGTGCACTGAATTCGGTACTGAAATCAATGAATGCGCCAAGCCGATCGGGCGAGACTTTGCAATCTGCGCGGGTCCGCTAAGTTTGTTACCCTTCCATCCAAAACGGAGTCTCCCTATGCGTTTCGTGTTGGTCTTCTGTTCATTGCTTGCTTCGTGCGGCGGTATGCGTGGGCCCACACCCATTGCGCAGCCGTCGGATGTGGAATCGGTGGATGCAATTATGCACTCGGTCTATGACGTTATCTCCGGACCCGTAAATGCCCCTCGGGACTGGAACCGGTTTCGATCGTTGTTTGTGGCAGATGCACGAATGATTCCGATCGGTTTGAGAAAAGAAGGCGGATATGGATCGTTCACGCTCACCGTGGAGGATTATATCAACCGGGCTTCTGCCCACTTTGAAAAAGAAGCCTTTTATGAAAAAGAAATCTCACGGAAGACAGAGCAGTTTG
>JAGQUY010000079.1 GCA_020438245.1 Bacteroidota bacterium | reverse complement strand
GCAGACGGCATACGTCCGAGGAGCGCTGAAAGCTCGGAACCGGCCTGCGTAAACCGAAATATGTTATCAATAAACAGAAGCACGTCTCGACCCTCTTCATCACGAAAATACTCCGCCATTGTCAAACCGGTAAGGCCGACTCGAAGTCGTGCACCGGGCGGCTCATTCATTTGGCCAAACACCAGCGCCGTCTTATTGATGACTCCGGAATCGGTCATTTCGTGATAAAGATCATTTCCCTCGCGGGTTCGTTCACCGACTCCGGCAAAGACCGAGTACCCGCCGTGTTCCTTGGCGATATTATTGATCAGTTCCTGAATAATAACCGTCTTTCCTACTCCGGCACCTCCAAACAAGCCGGTCTTTCCGCCACGCATATACGGTTCAATCAGATCGATCACCTTGATACCCGTTTCAAACATCTCGCTTTGCGTTGTCAACTCGTTGAGGTTTGGGGCCGGACGGTGGATCGGATACGTTTTTTCAGTCTTTAGAACGCCTTTGCCATCAATCGAGTCACCGGTAATATTGACCAGGCGACCAAGCACCTTCTCACCAACCGGAACTTGTATGGCCGATCCCGTATCGGTGACTTCCATACCTCGAACAAGGCCATCGGTAGAATCCATGGCAACGGTTCGAACCCGGTTTTCCCCCAGATGTTGCTGTACTTCAAGCACGAGCGTACTGCCGTCTTCGCGCTTTATATGGTTTGCATTGAAGATTCTCGGCAGTGTTCCATCGGCAAACTCGACGTCAACGACCGGGCCAATAACCTGAACGATCTTACCAGTATTCATGATTTCTTCATTCCCTATGAGTTATATTTTATATTGATCTTTTTATATTGATCTTTTTCTATTTCTGGAGTGCTTCCGCACCGCTCACGACTTCCAATATCTCTTTGGTAATCGCTGCCTGCCTTGCACGGTTATAAAACAGTACAAGTGAATCAATTAGTTCACCCGCGTTTTCTGTCGCCGAATCCATCGCGGTCATTCGAGCACCCATTTCGGCGGCAAATGACTCCAGCAGGATTCGCCACATCTGGACGTTGAGGTGCCGGGGAATCAGCGTATTGATTATTTCGTATTGAGAGGGCTCGTAAATGTAATCTGCTTCCAGGTGATACTTGTGGTCTTCACTCTCGACGTTTTCAGGCTCAACCGGTAACAATTTTTCGAGTACAAGATTTTGTTGAATGGCAGACTTGAATTCATTGTACAGAACATAGACTTCGTCGGCATCTCCATCCACAAATTGCTTAACGCAGGTCGAAACGATGTCAACGGCATTGCTGATCGACATATGGTTGAAAAAATTGGTGTACCTGCCGACAAGATGAAAGTCACGTTTCGCAAAATATTCATCGCCTTTGCGGCCCACCGTTACGACAGACAAGTCCCCGGCATCGTAGTATGTTTTGAAATCATCTTGAATCAGCATGTTGAATCGGCGAAGAATATTGCTGTTGAATGCACCGCACAAGGAACGGTCCGCCGTTACAACTACTACAAGAACCTTCTTCTTATCCAAGATCCGTCCAGATCGAATAAGCCGATTCGCGCGTGCGTCCTCGTTGTTCGCAATATGTTTGATGAGGGCGCCCAATCGGTACGCGTACGGCCTGGCCGACAATATGTTTTCTTGCGCTTTTCGAAGTTTTGCTGCCGCGACCATCTTCATGGCCTTGGTTATTTTTTGTGTGCTTTTGACACTGGAAATACGTCTTTTGATTTCACGTAACGTTGCCATGGTCTACTCTTTTACCGTGTCCTTTTCGTTGATAGATCGAATCGTCGCTTCCTCAATAGCCTGAACGACCAGCGAATCGAACTTTGCTTTTGCCGCTGGGTCCCGTTCAATGGCTCCCAGTGTGTTCTTGAACTCTTCACCGTTTATTTCAAAAGGCTTTCCTATTTCCATCAGGGCGCCAGTTGGATAGCGTTCAGGTAATTCATACTTGTTTTTAAGGCTGTCCACCTCCAACGCGGCCACATACATCCGGGCAAGCTGACGGTTGGATGAGGAAACAACTGTTTTGTCATATTTCCCACATGCCGCACAGAAGATCAGCGGGAGTGCGATAAACCGTGTCAATGAGATGTTCCTTTTGACGAATCGGGCACGCTGAGACTCTTGGATTCTTTCAATCGTTCAAGCAGCTTCTTCTGAAGATATTCGAACTCCGCCTGATCTCGTTTCTTTTTCAGCGCCGGATCCCTGTTTATTTCCTCGTGAGTATATTTGAAATCCCGGGCGCTGTACCCATAGGGTTTTGTCAGTGGCTCGAGTTTTTCCTCCGGTGCATGCACCGGCAGCTCGTGATTCTTCAGGATATCGTCCGTTTCACTGGCTTGATACCAGATTTCCACAAACGTTTCCACGGGTATCATGCGCGGCTTTTCCGCACAGGATACCAGCAAAGCCGACAGCAGAAGGATGAAGGAGAAATAACGCATCAATTTAACCTCGAGGTATTCGAGTCCAGCTCGTTGACAAGTCTGTTTATCGACAACGAGTCAAGACCCTCTAATTGCAAATCTTGGGTCAGGACCATTTTCCTGAACGAATATCCAAGTTCTTTATCATGGTCTATGATGTCCAGCATGGCTCTTTGCAGTTCACCTGCCCGTGCCGAATCATTGTCAATGCGATCGGCCGTCAGTTGATAATCTTCCGGCCGGTACCCGATTCGCTCGACATACGGCGCAACAGAGTCAGACACGACGGTTCGTGGATTTTGATTAACGACCATTTTGCCATCTACCAGCATTTCCATCAGGATGCGGGCCATCTCTTTCATGGGTATCTCCCTTGGAGCATTTGAGCAACCTGCCACCGCCGCGACAAAAAACAACATCATGCCCAGAAACAGTCTAAGCATGTACCTTGAAAGCCTGTTTGAATTCCTTCAACAGAACATCCAGCTGTTTCTTGATATCATCGCTCAACTCTTTCTTTGACATAATGGTATTCAACAGGTCCTTCTGACGGAGCTCCATGGTTTCCAAAAGTTCTTTTTCGAAGCGTACGCATTCTTCCACAGGCAGATCGTCGAGGAAGCCATTTGTGGCTGCGTAGATAATGGCGATCTGACGTTCGAACGAGTACGGCGTATATTGCCGCTGCTTCAATATTTCAACAAGGCGAGCCCCCCGACGAAGCTGTTGCTGCGTCGCTTTGTCCAGGTCCGACCCGAATTTGGCAAACGCTTCAAGTTCCCGATATTGTGCGAGCTCAAGTCGAAGTCTTCCAGCGACCTGCTTCATGGCCTTGATCTGTGCGCTGCCTCCAACGCGAGAAACCGAAATACCCACGTTGATAGCTGGCCGTACGCCGGAATAGAACAGATTAGACTCCAGAAAAATCTGTCCGTCAGTGATGGAAATCACGTTCGTCGGAATATAGGCAGACACGTCACCGGCCTGTGTTTCAATAAT
>JAGQUY010000078.1:6822-7132 GCA_020438245.1 Bacteroidota bacterium | reverse complement strand
CCTTAGGTCAGGTCATACCACTTCCTGAGAACGCACATTCGACCCTTGACGTGGCAGAACGCAAACAGTCGAGTGCCACTACACGCATCGAAACTCTTAATGAACAAAACGTAACCGAACGGGAGCAGAGTGAAGTCCTGGAATGGAACGAAGAGCTTCTGATTCGAGAAGACGACATCAAGGAGTTTCATAAGCGGCGAATTGAAGTGCAAAAAGAGAAGATGGATTTGCCTCATCGGCGCGCCGAGCTAGTAAGTGCAGAGGGAAATCTTCGCCGGCTTGCCGAAGAATTGGAATGGGAAGATGGTGA
>JAGQUY010000078.1:0-6792 GCA_020438245.1 Bacteroidota bacterium | reverse complement strand
GCTCCTCAGCTCCCACGGAGAACGATCGTCCAGCCTTTCAAGTGCAAAAGCCGCAGTTGAAGAATTGGAAATTCAAACCGCTGAAGTTCAGGAAGAGCTTGACGCCATGGGCACGCCGGTTGATGTATCAAAACTCTCCGCCGTACTTAAAGCTACCCGCGAGGAGGGTGACATTGCCTCAAAGATAAAAATCACCGAAACCGAAATCCGGGAGGCGAAAAACGCTATTGAGCGCCGCCTTAGATCCCTTAGGCCTGCGATTGACGAGGAGCAGGTACTGGCATTAATGCCAGTACCTACACGCGATAATATACAAAACCATCGTGACGACCGGCGAAACGCCGAACAGCGGATGCAGGCTTGTCGTGAACGTATCCGAACCGCCGAGCATGAGTTGGCAAGACATCGAAAAGCCCATGAGAGACTTGCTCAGGATGAGGACGCGGTTGCCCCTAAAGACGTTACCGCCACACGTGATTTTCGTGATTCTGGCTGGTCTTTAATCCGGCGTCGCTTTGTTGAAGGTATTTCTATCTCCGACGATGAAATACGCATATTTACAGGCATCGAAGGTGATCTGACTAGGACGTATGAAGACGCCGTCAAGGCTGCCGACACGTTAGCAGATCGTCGTTACGACAATGCGCAGGCAGCGGCCCAGATTGCTATGACCGTCCGTCAGATCGGCGAGCAACAGGAACTGTTGGAGGGATTGCGTGAGGAAGAAATTGTGCTGGCCGAAGAAAACCACGCATTGGAGTCTGTCTGGAATGAGATGTGGGCCGAAGCTTCGTTCGAACCGGCCGAACCCGATTTAATGCTGGAATGGCTCACCACACGCAATGAAATACTTGAGGCCATTGAGCGGCACGAGTCGGCCGACCGGCAACTGAAAGTTTTGCAGGAGGAGGAATCAAAAGCCAAGGCACGTATCCTCGCCGAAATGACGGGAATAACTAGCCAACCGGGCAACTACGAGGAACAACCACTTCGGATCATCATGGAAGCTGCATCCACTGTTCAGGGTAAGTACGAATTAGATGCCGCCAACAGGCGGCAATTGGAGGATCGTCTTCGTAAGATGAAAGCTGATGCTATCCGTAAGGCCACGGCATTGGAAACAGCAGAAACGGCGTGGCGGGGGTGGCAGACGGAGTGGGCTTCTGCCATTGAAATCCTCGGACTGGATGCCAACACACAGCCTGAGGCCGCCACTTCCCAGCTTGATGTAATCGACCAGATGCGGGAAAGTGCGTTAAAAATCCATGAACTACGCCATGAGCGCATTGAGAAGATAGAAAGAGATATCGAGGTCTTCGCACAAGATGTTTCAGCCCTTGTGGGTACTGTCGGAACTGATCTGGCAAATTTCAGACCCGAGGACGCGATTCTTGAGTTGGAGCAACGCCTTGAGACGACAAAACAAATCCGCGAGCAGAAAAAGAACAGGGAGGCAGCTATTTCAGCGCTGCAAAAGAAGATTGACGAATGTGAGATTTCAGGGCGCGAAGCGCGCGAGACGATTCAACACCTCCAAGAAATAGCCGCAGTGAACGATATCGATCAACTTAAAGGAGCAATTCACAAATCCGACAGGTTGCGGGAGCTCGAAAGCGAACGGTCAGGGACCATCGGCACGCTCCGTAAGGAAGGAGATGGACTGGCGCTGGCTGAGCTGAATAAAGAATGCGAAGCCGTGGATATTGATCAGGTGAGTGTTCGGGAGGAGTCACTGGAACAGGATCTGAAGGAATTACGCGGGCGTCTTACGGAGGCCGCCGAACACCGTACCCAAACAAGAAACGCTTTTAATGCCATTGGTGGTGACGATCGCGCGGCAGAGGCTGCAACGGTCAGACAGGCAGCCCTGGCCGAGATGCGGGATGTTGCCGAGCAATTCGTGCGCGTTCGCTCTGCCGCTACATTACTTCAATGGGCTATCGAACGCTATCGACGAGAAAAACAGGCTCCCCTGCTTAAACGCGCCGGACAAATTTTCGCTACGCTTACGGATGGTTCTTTCAGTGATCTCCTGGTTGAATTCGACGAACAGGATCGTGCACAACTGGCGGGGCTTCGTCCCAACGGAGAGTTAGTTCGTATTGGTGGGCTGAGCACAGGCACAACCGACCAACTTTATCTGGCGTTGCGAGTGGCTTCGGTGGAAGATTATCTTGCCCGTGCGGATGCCCTTCCGTTCGTCGCAGACGACTTATTCATAAATTTCGATAACAATCGGGCGGCGGCGGGGTTTAAAGTCCTTGGTCAGTTGGCTCATAAAACTCAAATTCTGTTTTTCACCCATCATCGACATCTGGTCGAGATCGCGCAGGCAGCTCTTGGACAATCGGTATCTGTTGTCTCGTTAATAGAAGAGCCTGCCGATTCAAGCATATAAAATCAGAATTTAGAATTTGTTTGAAATATAAACTTTTGCATCGGCTCTTCTTTTTTTCAGGAAAGTTAGAGTACTTCTCGGAAACTTGCCTTTGATCAAATATAATAAGGAAGGTATCTAGAAAACAGGTTTTTTAGCCGTATAACTACAGTTTGATAAATGTATCTTATGAAAAGTAGGACTTAATTTTAAAAGCAATTAAACTCCGCGCCTTAAACGAACACGGATTTCCTGTTCAATTTCATGATAGATGTCATACTGAACCTCGGCTTCGATTTCCAGTGTGACGGCGATTGCGAAGGCAATTTCGTCATCTGGGCTCAGTCCTCCGGCGGCTGTATCACGACATTGAACACAAATAGGTATTTCGGCACCTTCCTCAAACTGTGGAACAGTTTGCGTGCGGTTAATCAGGCGTCTGGACCAAACCGATCCACGCTTAACTATGTTGGCATCGGGACCTTCCGTTTTTAAATCAAGAACCCATTGTTTGTCATCCTCCTCGTCGAATTCCTCAGCGGCCACGGCTTCCAGGCCGGCAAGACGGTATTGCGCGCGAGTCGAATTTACCGGAGAAAACCAGGCCAAAGTTACCCGCATGGATCTTGGTATACGATCACCAGACATGGAATAAGGTAATGGCATCCTGAAAATCTGAGCTTGATCTTTCCTGAGCGAGCCGAGTCCAACCATCGTAACGCCGGCGTCAGGCGAATGCTGCATTAAATTAGAGGTCATGACGCCATATCCAAAATATCGGCAAACTTCCTCTTTTGCCCTGGCATGGTTCCTAGAGCCCAGAACGTCTTGTTCTTCAGCATAAAGTTGATGAGCCTCTTCCGGCCAGCGCGCCGAGTTGATCGCGAGTGCTCGTGTGAGCAGTGCCATATCTCGGCGCGGCAGCTCCTGGCCCTCAAATGGACCGTTTGGGCCAGTAAGGGCTTCAGCGGATTGTAGAACTGCGCGGGTTACCAGTGCTGCAGCTGGACTGGTACCACGTGATTTCTGTGTTGCATCTGCGCCTCCAATAGGGGCGGATGCGACAAGACCTGTTCGCTGTGAAGCTTCCACATGCCGAAGAATCGTGCCGGCACCCTGCGGAATGGGACGAAATTCTTGACGCCCGCCAATAGCGACCAAATCTGGTTTAATTATGCGATGGGGGCCAAGTCCAAGAGCACTCGTCAATTGTGGTAGTATTTCCCCGTCGTTTTCTAAGGTCATTATTCCAGCCTGATGGTGTGGATTACGACCATTTAGATCTTTTGAGATTGCACCAACCGCCAAGGCATTTAGGGATTCTGCAGGAGCGAGTAATGTTCGGTCATAGATTGATGCGCGTAACGATCCGCGTACAGCTCTACGTCTTTCATCATCGTTACTGTCCTCAAAAGCTACGGAGGTTATGCCGGACAAGTAAAGGCCCTCACTGATATTACCAGCAGAAATTACAAATAAAACGCCTTCCTTCGCTGCCCACCAATCAATTAGTCGGGCAAGCGAACTAATTCGACCAGCAAATCGCATATCACGTATACCAATGGAAAAATTTACGACAAACACATCACGCGCGAGTGGGGTCTCAGAAGCCATTAATTGAGTTAATGTTGAATGGACCAGATCGACAAATAACATGTTATTTGGTGTCCATGCACCGCCGCTATCATTATCGACAAGTATAGGGACAGCGACTAAGCGAGCATCTTGTAGTGGGATTCCGTCAGCTTCCAGGTCACCTCGCAAAATTAGCGATGCCATTGCCGTCCCGTGATAGCGGTGATTCACGAGTGAAAGCCGGACAAGATCATGAACGTCCTCGATGACAACGCCGCCATCAAGGGCCGCCTGTCCTGCAACCGGAGTCCCGTCAAGAAGAGCGGCACGGAGCGGCGCATCGGGAACGAATTGTCCTTGCGGCGGGTAGTCAACGACGGGCCCCTGTGGATCGCCTGGCTCAGCCTGACCAATCATTTGCGGCATAATGAATTGGATACCTTCAAGAGTCGCTAACCCTTGAATATCATCTGGATCATCCAACATATCTCGGACAACGTGAGCAGGTAAGGAAGCCAATACGGCTTCATATATAAAACCGTCGCCTGAAATTGAACTTTTGTCGAGGACTCGACCGTTAAAGGCTGTTATACGTTGTTCTGTTTGTTCCCGCCAAAGCTGACGTTGTTGGAGGTGAGCAGTTGGCCAAATTTCAAATTCAATAAAAACTTCTTCGTCTTCGTTCAATGGGAGTCGATTCTCAATCGCCTGACGGGCACCTCCACTTAACCTATCTTCTGGTCCCCAAGGGCGGAGGTCTAGGAGTAAATCGAAAAGTGCCCACCACGGAGCAGCTCCGGTCGGCGCACGTTCATCATTTTGATGTGCATTCCACAAAGACATAATTTGGCGAAAGGATTCCAAGGTTGGCATGGTCGCATACAGAGTGCGCGAGAGGGTTTCGGAGTCACGGGAGGGATGGAATCCTTCGGGAAAATCTTCTATGTCTTCAAGATCCGTCTCAGCAATAACCTCAAGGCCTATTTCTTGTGCGGCTCTGGCGAAGTTTTGAATGTTCCCTGCCGTAACAAAAACGAGGGCACGTTCTGGAGCAATTCCTGTTGGGTCCTGTCTTAGATTAAAAATTGGGTCGTCAGTACCGAAGGCTGCAGAGAGCTGATCAAATGTTGCCTGAAAACGGCGTCCTTGCGCAGCTCGGCCTGGACCGCGAGACCGGGGCAGGTTTCGCGGCGCACCTGTGCGTCTTTCTGATCTTTCCGGATTAGGGAACCGTAGGATCGGTCGATTGGGCATCTTCATTCCTCCCGTTCGGTGAATACCGTCGCGAGGCGAAGGCTTTCACTCTGTCATCAAGCACCGATCGTAATTCACGGGTACCCTGATCCAAGACGACTCGGCGTTTTACGTCAAGAAAAAATGCTTCGGCTTCAGAAAAGTTTTTTGGTGCAACAGACTGGTACAAACGTTTTGCTGTATAACCGGGTTGTCCTTCGAGTTTTTCTAGGTGATCAGCAAAGTAAGAAATCATTTCCTTCGATGACGGCGTGTCTAGATTGAGTCGAAATTCAAATCGACGCCATGTGGCGCGATCGAGAAGTTCCGGGTGATTGGTGGCGCACACGAGCACACAATAAGATGGTAGATCGTCAAGTTGAAGAAGGAGAGTTGTAACGACACGTTTAATTTCGCCCGTTTCATGTATGTCCCCACGCTCTTTTCCAATAGCGTCGAATTCATCAAAAAATAAAACGCAGGGCTCTGTCCGTACAAAATCAAATAGACGGCGCAGTCGTTGAGCTGTCTCACCAAGATAACTCGTAATGACCGCATCATATCGTACCGTAAACAAAGGGAGAGCGAGTTCATAAGCCAGGGCTTCCGCTAACGAAGTTTTGCCGTTTCCTGGCGGACCGGCAAGCAATACCCGATGACGAGGCTCTAACCCATGGGCGCGAAGCAGATCTGCTCGCCGTTGTTCCTCGATGAGTTCATCGCATGCCCAACGAACAAGTGAATTCAGATACAGTTCATTTATGGAGCGCTTAGGGTCGTGGCGGTGTATACCACCAGAGCCATCCCGAATTTTTAGGCCTGGCCGCAGGTGCTTATCGCTACCGTTCGGGCGGGGTGTTTCAAGAGCTCGGGAAATTCGGTCTGCGAGACCCGTATGCTTTTTGGATCGTTCGTCGGCGGCAATAGCTTCTGCCGTAGCTCGTACATCTGCTTCGTCACCTTTAACGCTAGCTTTCACGAGGTTAATGATTAAATCGTTGCGTACCATTACTAAACGTAATACCTTTCCGGGGAGTGAACAGAATTAAGTCAGGCAAAAAAATCGATCCGTATTTTTACATTTTGCCACTGATTTTGGCAAAAATCATGCGGTAAATTAAAAATTTTTACGCTCAATTTTTGCTTTTGACAAAAGCCAAAATTAGAAGTAATTGTAAAACAACGCTTTACATCTCTTTTAACCTATGCTATTTTTGCTTTTATGAGCAAAAAGAAAAAAGCCAAAATTGAGAATGAGCCCTGGAACAAGGATAAAGCCGTCGGCCAGATGGCGCCTTTTACCATTGAGCAAGCCGCACTCATCCGGTCACTGCTGACGGCTGAAAAGAAAATCCGCGATCTCGCTCTGTTCAACACCGCACTCGATACGATGCTGCGCGCCTCCGACCTTTTACCATTACGCGTTATCGACATCACCGATCACAACGGCGATGTGGTTCATGAATTCACGATCCGGCAGAAAAAAACCGGACAAGGTCATGTGGTAGCGCTTTCCCCGCATACGCGGGATTCTCTGGCCGACTGGCTCATTGCCTCATCTAAAGGCCCGGAAGATTTTCTTTGGACCAGCATCGGCAACCGGAAAA
>JAGQUY010000077.1 GCA_020438245.1 Bacteroidota bacterium | reverse complement strand
TATGAATTTTATGATTCGGCTATTCCAATGATACCCGTCGGTGTACCCGTCGGTGTAATTAAAGCAAAGTTTGAAAACCTGATCAATGGTCAACCTATGGCGAATAAGCGTATCACATTAATGACTGGCGCTGGGACATATCTTCAATATTTCACTACCAACTCAGCTGGCGAAGTAACGGTTAGCGTCGTTCCAGGGAGCTACTTTTTCCAGAATGACCTAAACCCCAACGGCTATGTGAATTTTACGACAAATACAATCAACGTGGCCCCAGGAGAAACAAATAGCTCTTTGATCGACAGCGCTGTCAAGATGATACCCAAGGGACTAATTGCAAAATTTATTAAAATCAACAAACAAGTTGTAACAAGTTTCAATATCATTGTTGAAAAGAGCGATGGAACGGTTGTCACTCAGCCAACCGATGTCAACGGTGTCATTGTTGCGAACTTGGCGCCAGGAAGCTACAAACTGAAATCCGTGACGGGACAAATGAGTTATGAGCCGTTCGAGACTGCTACAATAACAATTGGTGCAGATAGTTCCAACCTGGATTTGTTTTATTCGCCTAAAATTCTACTGACACCAGGAAAAGGAGCCTACAGGGCTAAGTTCATTTCTGCAACCGACAGTTCCGCCATTAGAACAAAGAACATACGTCTAGTCGCGTTTCCTTCAACGCATTCTGGGGCTTTTCAACCTAACGCGGATGGGGAACTGTGGAAGGAACTGAACCCTGGAACCTACTTTCTTCAGAGATCAACGGATCAAGCAAGCCAAGATTCCTTTGTCGATTTTAAGACAGACACCTTCACGGTTGCAGTTGGAAACGTCACTGACAAGCTCTTGAATACGCCAACGGCCATAACCCGGAACGGGCGACTCCTAGCAAAGTTTATTCGAAGTGCAGACAGTTCAACCATAGCGGGGCTGAAAACTTGGCTCTATTCCGCATCCGGCGCTGTAACAGTTGTCCAAGCATGGACAAATGGACATTTGAATCAATGGGTTGCTCCAGGCTCATATTACTTCAAATACCTGGATAATAACCTCGGTAATGACGAGTCGAATCTTCATTATAACCCGTTTACAACACCATCCGTATCGATATACGAAACCACAACAGATTCAACATTCTTGAAAAGTCCAATCGTTGTGGACTACAAGCATGGGACCTTGAAAGCAAAATTAAGTGTTAGCCCTGAAAATCACTGGTTAAATGGCGGTATCGTTCATATCCTCCGTGGCAACGATACTGTTGCAACTGTATCAACTGATGTGAATGGCATTTTGTCAAAAAGCTTGGCACCTGGTGATTACAAATTGCAGCCGGATCTGGGTCTTTTCCGACTGCTTGTCAACGGTGATACACTCCAGGAGTCAGACACTATCAAAATAGGTAGCTACTTGACAAATGACGTCAATGTATCTTCGCCAATGACCGTAATCCGAACTTTTTCACCGGATAATATAGGATCATGGTTTGTCAGACCAAGGAAGATGGACAATTACGGCTCAGGAGATGGTTCAACCTATGAAAATGCATGGAACGGTCTCGAAAGCATCCAATTTAAAGGAACGGGCGGCAGCACAACTGGGGTTGAGCCAGGTGATGTTCTGTACATCTGCGGTTTGCATGTCGGTCAACTTTCTATACCAATCGGTGGTTATGACGATAATAGCCGCATTGTCATCTCCGGAGGATACGAGTCTGATCCAGGATCTATTTTTGGCTGTAAAGTATCGATCCCGGCTGATTCCTCTCTCTGGACGACTGATGCGTTGGGATACAAATATACAGGTGACGTTTCGCAAATTCGGAATTCAAGCGGAACACTGTTTTCTTTCAGACGAGATCGGGATTCCATTCTTACGCTAGGCAGCCTGATTCGTCAAAAAAGCAACGTATTCAAGGTTGAGTTTGACCCCGGAACGACAAACGCCCACGTATATTACAAAGTGGCCGGAGATGAACCCGGGAAGTATTATTTTTACACAGAAAATGATTTTGCGATTCGAACAAACGGGCACTCTCATATCACGATATCCAACCTAGGGGTTCTTGGGACGGTCGAGGGAATTTTAGCCGACAAGGGAACTACGGACTTCACCCTTGATAGCTGTTGGTTCAAGTGGAATTCCTATGCCGGAGTGACATCGCCGAACGACAAGAACTCAGTAATTTCTAAGTTAACGATATCCAATTGCGAGTTTACGGAAAGCAGCAGTGGTATTTATCTTGGGGGATTATCTAAAATATTGAAAGTCTCAAAAAACATAATTCACGACATGGATGTTTCGTTGTTTTACTCCACCAATCAGTCTGCAGACAGGCACGGCATCGCGTTCTACGGCGGCGGTGATGACGTTACTATCGAACAAAATGAAATATACAACCATCCCCACGAAGCGATAAATCTGTATGATAACCCAGAAGTCCCAATAATCAAGAATGTCACAATCCGGCAAAACTATATCCACAATATTGGGGTACATGCCGGATACAATACTCAAATAGGTATTCGTATAGATGCGGCCCGCGTCTTAAATCCGGAAAACGCCAAGAATAACTACATCTATGCTAACATTATCAGCGATGTTGACGAACAAGGCATTCGCCTTAAGACCATGGGCTTCAACGATCCAGTTAGCACTTGGAAGATCTATAACAACACCATTGTAAACTGCCGTTCTGGATTCGAATGGCAAGATGTTGACGCTTTTAAATATGCTGGCTTTCATTTTAAGAATAATATTTTAGTTAATAGCCGGAAATACGACGTGGGCCTTTGGGGAAATCTCGACGTTAGCAGAGTTTCAATCGATAACAACCTGTACTTTTCCGACATCCTGAAGAACAACTTGCAATACGAGACAAATAACGTGTCTCAATACGCATTTCGGGTAAATAACGCCGAATATGTGGGCACAATCGGGATTGGCAGCTGGGTCAATAAGTGGGAAAACCTCGGAACGCCTAATGATTTCAATTCAATCGTTGGTTATCCGTCGTTCATTGCATCTACTGTAGGAGAGCCGGAATACTTTATTTTGAATGATACGTCATACGCTATCAACAAAGGCGTAGCGGTCAATATTAACTCCGATTTCTTTGGACATTCAATCGTTGGCCTTCCAGACATCGGAGCAAGCGAGAGTACCATTACGATGAGTAAACGCGTTCAGGCGACGGAAGATGACAACCAGCCATTCAGGTTCGAATTGGGCGCAAATTACCCCAACCCATTCAATCCTTCAACGACCATTCGTTATAGTATAAAAGAACAAACCAAAGTCGAGTTGAGGGTATACAATTCACTGGGTCAGGAAATTCGAACCCTGGTCAACTCTATTGAGACTCCTGGCATTAGAACGATTGTTTGGGATGGCAAGAATCAACGCGGTAGCTATGTTGCTTCCGGCGTCTATTTCTATCGCTTGAAAGCTGGATCATTTGTAAAAACGAGGAAGATGCTGTACCTGAAGTAAGTGTTGCTGAAATCATACAAAAACGCCGGACCAAAAATCCGGCGTTTTTTTTATCCAATGACGACACCCGGTTAGGCAGGAATTGTGATCTAGATTTGGTGATAACAGCCCGTGGTTTGACAACTTCACTATGCGACTTTCTGTTGCGCAATGACAGCGATAGCCTTCTGCAGACTCAATAATCATGATTCGTCGTCGTGTCTTATTTTGCTTCTGCCGGTTCTCTTAGAACCATCCTTGCATCCACCACACTCAAGCCGTTTTCGTAGCAGATAATCGGATTTAAATCCATTTCGGCCATTTCGGGATAGGCCTCCGCCAGATCGGAGACTTGTACCATCAGTTGAATGAGTGCTTCCCTGTCGCAACCGGGCTTACCGCGTACGCCATCCAATATGGCTCGGCTCTTGATTTCCCGCAGCATCATCTCCGCAGGATAGGAAGACAGAGGGATCACACGGAAGGAAACATCTTTGAGTACTTCCACCATGATGCCGCCAAGACCAAACATCATAACCGGGCCAAACTGCGGATCCTGCGTCACTCCGACCACCACCTCGATACCCGAGGGCATTTGGGGTGACAAAACCACGCCGTGGATTTTTGCAGACGGATTGTGCCGACGTGCCCGGGCAACGAGCAGATCATACCCATCGCGCACTGCGTCTTCGTTCTTCACATTCAACAATACGCCGCCAATTTCCGTCTTGTGCAATATTTCCGGCGAAACAATCTTCATCACCACCGGATACCCGATGTCGCGCGCCATCTCAACCGCTTCCTCTTCGTCGGCGGCCGTTTGGAAGTCGGCAACCTGAACACCGTGTACTCGCAGAATCGATTTGGCCTCGGTTTCCAGGAGATTTGTCCGGCGCTGCGAAAGTACCATATTGATAATACCTTCCGCTTCCGGACGGCGTTTGCCTTCAGGATTCAACGTAAAGTCGGTGCGATCGTGAGACGTAGACAAATGGTGCCCGTATTCTTCCAATACGGAAATACACTTGGCGGCAAGATCAATGGATTCGTGCACGGGAATCTCATACGATCCCGCAATGCGCAACGGAGAGGGTTGTTGATCGGCATACAGGCTCTGAATCACGACTGCCTTATTGAGGGACTTGCTGAGCTTCCCGATTCGGTGGGATGTTTCTTCTTCTAATTGCTTCAGACTTTCGTCGAATCGGATATGATAACCTCCAAACAAACCAATGATCAATAGCGCATCGATCGAAGGATCTTCCAGCAACACCTGAGCGCAGTCTGCAAAAACGCCCGGGTTCGAATCCGTCGCGCCTGCCACATCTATGGGATTGGCAATGGTGGTCGTTTCCGGCATGATGGCGCGTAATTTCTGCGTGGTTTCATCGGATAGCTCAGGCAAGTTCACAAATTGCTCGGCCAATGCATCGGCAGCCAACGCTGCATGACCGCCTCCGTCGGAGAGGATGGCCACCCGATTGTGACGTATGGGCGGCTGACAATTCAGTGCCTCCGCGGCAGGCAACAACTCGTCGGAGCGCTCAATGGTAATGATGCCCGCCCTGCGAAATGCGGTACGGGAAACGGCGGAGAGCCCGGCCAACGCGCCGGTATGAGATCTTGCCGCCTTTCGGCCAAGTTCTGAACGACCGCTGCGCAAGAGCACAATCGGTTTTTCTTCAACGGTCTGTTTGGCAACCTGCAGAAACTTCCTGCCATCCTTCATACCGTCCGCAAATACTACTATTACCCGGGTGTCCGGATCATCTCTGAAATAGTTCAGGTATTCGTGAAACCGGATATCGGCCTCGTTGCCGACGCCCACGTAGGCGCTCACCCCCAAATGACTCCTAACTGACATTTCGGTAATCAAACTCAACGCCAGATTACCGCTTTGTGAGAGAATCGCAATCGAGCCTCGGCGGACATTCCGAATACCCACCAGATTCATGTGATGGTGAAGGTTAAAAATCCCGGATGTATTCGGCCCGACAATTCGAATCTGGCGCTCTTTTGCTATTCGAACGACTTCTTCCTGGAGCTTGCGCCCGTTCGTTCCGCTTTCCCCGAACCCAACGGATAGCACAACGGCTGATCGAACACCCTTCTTTCCGCAATCTTCCAATATCCCAGGAACCGTGGAAGCCGGAGTGGAAATGAGTGCCAGGTCTATCTCCGAATCAATTTCGCTTGTTTTCGCATGGACCGGAAGGCCCAGAATTTCCTTTTCGCGGGGATTGACGGGAAAAATAGTTCCGGTAAATCCCCCTTCCTGAAGGCTGCGGATGGATTGATATCCACGTTTGGTAGGGTCTTTGGAGGCACCGATTACCGCAATGGTTTTTGGACGGAAGAGAAAATCCAGATCAGACACTCACGTACCTCTGAATTTTGGAGCGCGTTTTTCGGTAAATGCTCTTGCCCCTTCGGCCCAGTCTTCAGTTTTCATACATTGAAAAAGAGACTCGGACTCCAGCGCGGCAACTGCTTCGTCGGAAAGCCTGTAATTGGAACGAAGCTGTTTCTTCACCATCGCGATCGAAAGGGGTGCTTTTCCGGCGATACGACTACCAAGCGACATAGTTTCACTGATCAATTGATCCTCTTTAACCGATTTGTAAATCAGGCCGGCTTCTTCCGCTTGAGTGCCGTTGATTCGATCTCCAAGCATAATGAGTTCCCTTGCCTTCTTCAGTCCAACAAGCAACGGAAGCGTAACCGTCAACCCCCCTCCGATAAAGGTGCCGAGCCCTGTTTCGGGAAAGCCAATCTGCGCCGATTCCGTCATTACGACGAAGTCGCACGCAAGAGCTATCTCGGCGCCGGCACCCAACGCATATCCGTGGACGGCCGCAATAAATGGCTTTGCACTTTGCTGTATGCGTAAACAAACGCGTTGTTCCAATTTTGTATAGGCTTCTTTTTCTTTGTCAGAACGTTTGCCCTGTGCATGATCTTTCAGATCCGCTCCCACACAAAATGCGCGCCCCTCTCCTGCAAGGACCACAACGCGAATGGTCTCGTCTTGTTCTGCGGCATCCATGGCCGCCAAGAACTCCTTGTAAAGGTCCTGATTAACGGCATTGAGCCGTTCCGGACGGTTGAACCGAATATGAAATACCGGAGAGTTGCGCTCCATCAAGATCGTCTTCATGCAATAATTAAGCGATTAATGAGCTAGGAAGCAAGGCAACCGTCTTGCAATTTCCTGACACAATGGGTAGCTTGGACTAATCAACGGAGGCACTGATGGAATTGACAAGCAAACTGCTGCAAGATTTTTGCTCACACCAGGCCTGGGCGGATGCCGAAAGTTGGAATGCGTTTGACGCATTCCCGGCGTCTCTCAACGACGAAGCCCTGTGGAAACGACTCCATCATATTCATATGGTTTAATGGGCTTTTTTATGGATCGTGCGTGGAAATCCGCTGGACCGCTCCAAGGCCAAAGATTTTGAAACACCGGAAGCACTCAAGGCTTGGGCCATCATGTATCACAGGGAGATGAAGGCGTGGCTCGATTCCGCCACACCGGAAATGCTCGCGGAAACGGTACTCATCCCTTGGTTCAAGACACTGGAGATCCAGCGATCCCAGGCCATTCTTCAGGCTACGATGCACAGTCATTACCATCGCGGCCAGAATGCAACCCGATTGAGAGAACTCGGCGGAGAACCCGCATCCACGGATTTTATTGTCTGGATATGGAAAGGACAACCCGATCCTTCCTGGGTTCGACCCGCCTGAGCGCCCAGCAACAAGGTATTTCGTCTCAGACGCCGGTTGAATACCCGCCTTGATATTACACGTGCGATTCCTTAAACTTTTCCACTTTCAAAGGAGTATTCAATTAAGATGAAATTGGACGTCCTGTTTTTTGGGGCTCATCCGGACGACGTCGAGCTCTCCGCGGGCGGCACGGTCGCCAAACTGGTTAAACTCGGTTATCAGGTCGGTATCTGTGATCTGACGCGGGGCGAGGCCGGAACGCGCGGCTCGGCTGAATTGCGTGACAAGGAAGCCCGTGATGCGGCAACTATCCTTGGAGTGTCTGAACGTGTAAATTGTAATCTTCCGGACACGGTGTTTAAGAACACCAGGGAAAATCAGCTCAAGGTTATCGAGATCATCCGCAAGTATCAACCGGAATTCGTATTCGTACATTATTGGAATGACCGCCATCCCGATCATATCCACGCCAGCGATCTCGTACGCGAATCAACTTTTTATGCCGGTCTTCCGAAAATCGAAACTGCAATTTCCGGCAAACCTCAAGCGGCGTTTCGCCCTCGACGAATTATCTACTACGCGGCGCGATACGAGTTCTCCCGTACGGATGGCAGCGCCTTCGTTGTCGATATTACCGATACCTTTCAAACCAAGATCAAAGCGATGGAAGCCTTCTCCTCTCAGTTTTACAATCCGGCGTATCAAAGCGAAGAACAGGATACGTATATCAGCACCAAAGAATTCCGCGGTGTTATTGAATCACGCGCACGTCACTATGGATCGCTGATCGACGCCCCCTACGGCGAGCCCTTTCTCACCCAGGAACATCTCAGCGTGCCCGATCCAATTGATTTTTTCCGCAAGGGAGGGCAGGACATCAACAAACTGGGGTTTGCCTGACGTGAGGTCTCTCGAACACATATGTATCTTTGAAGACGACGGCGTCTCGAATTTTCTTCCGTTGACATGGACCCGTCCTGTTTTTGATCTTCGTTGCGGAGCCATGACACTTGCAGAGCGTATTCGAAAATTTTTCCCCGAAGCCCGATTACATCTGCAGTGCAGAGACTATTTGGCCGACGTTGTCGCGCAATCTCATCCGTATGCATCCGTTAATCAATCGATCACAGAACCCTGTCTTTTTATCAACGGACGAACCCTTTTTGATCAGACGTTATTCGAGCGGCTCCTATCAGACGATACGCTGGAATTGACAAACGGAGATTCCCGCCTGGCTTTCTGGAATACCCTTACCCCGCGGCGAGAATCGTGCAACAATACTCTTCTTTCTTTTCCGTGGAACCTTGTGTCCCAAAATGTCGAACTACTCAAGGGAGACTTTGACAAACCTTCCCAAATGGGAAACCTTTACGACGGAGTCCACCTTGTAAATCCGGACCGAATCTCCATTGGCAAAGACACGGTCATCAAGCCGGGAGTCGTGCTGGATGCGGAAAACGGACCGATTTCGATCGGAGATCACGTCCATATCATGGCCAATTCGGTTATAGAGGGTCCGGTAAACATCGGGAGTCGTTCGCTGATCAAAATCGGAGCTAAAATATACGGCGGAACGACCATCGGGCCTTCGTGCAAAGTAGGCGGAGAAGTGGAAGCGTCCGTCCTTCAGGGCTTCAGCAACAAGCAACACGACGGGTTTCTCGGTCACTCGTTTGTAGGCGAATGGTGCAATCTCGGAGCTGATACCAACACCAGCGATCTCAAAAATAACTATTCGACAGTAAAGGTAACCCTCAAAGGAGAGGAGATCGATACGGGCGAACGTTTCGTCGGATTGATCATGGGTGATCATTCGAAAAGCGGAATCAATACGATGTTCAACACAGGAACGGTCGTCGGGGTATCGTGTAATATTTTTGGAGCCGGCCACCCCCCGAAAACTATCCCGTCCTTTTCGTGGGTTGACGGTCAAACTCTGTCCGAATATCGTCTTGAAAAAGCCCTTTCCGTCGCGGAGATCGTCATGGGACGAAGAAAGGTAGTGATGTCGGCCGCCCTAAAGAGACTAATGGAACACGTCTACTACACTACATCCCCCGATCGATCCGGCTTCTCTACGTGATGAACCGGCCGGTACAAAAAACAGTCCTGATCAAACTGCTGTTGATTCTTGCTCTGGCGTTGGGCGCCTTGAATCTTGTCGTGGCCCATGTGAATCTGTCGAACAATGCCTACAGCAGCCCCGACGATTCTTTTTCCTACCGCAGATTGACCGTGGGTGTTGAGCCTGAAGAACTGAGCGACTACGAGGAATTCAATTTTTTACTCGACAGCTTGATGACAAAAGAGTTTGATATCCAGCCGGGGTGGATCAAAAACGACCGGATTCAACTCGAAAACCTGATGTATCTAAGAAAGATCATCCAAACTCCGTTTCAATTTCCGTATACCCTGCTGAATATCGACATTACCGCCATGGCACAGAGTCATGACTGGAATGTATTGAATGTAAGCGAGCTACTGACGCGGCAAAAAGGCCAGGTCAATGTTACCATCGACATTGGAAGAAAGGGCGTGATTTATCAACGTGTCGATTTTATTGCCAATCCCCGGCTGCGACCGGCCGGCAAAGAGGTTTTTTTCATCTTGAACGGACTCGGTGCCACGTATGATGATCACGTAAAAGCGTATCTGGAACTGCCGGAAACATTTGCGATTCACGTGCCAAAAGGGGAGGCGCAGGGAGCAGTCATCAAGCTGGAAGCAGAAGAAGCCGGCAAGTCGGTGATCACCCACCTGCCCTGGTCCCGTAATGTCTTTGAACTCTCCGACAAGACCGATGAGAACGATTTGATTTACGAGTTTTTTGAAACGCTCAACAACCTGCCCAATCGTGCGTTTGTCGTACTGCAGGACCGGCCTTTGACCTACAAGTTGATTAAGAATCAGTTCCCACGCGCGACCAAACGCGGATATATCCTGCGCCGCTTCACACAGCGATGGTGATAAGTCATGTCGGGAAGAAAACGATCGTTGGGGGAGATTAATTCCGGCTGAACCGATCGAGTGAGATGCCCGGAATGGTAGAACGCTGACCCGATGCCCGTCGTGCGCGCTTGTCGGCCCACATCCTCAAGGCGCTTACCTGTTCGGCCATCACCTTGGAAAGCGGAACCGAGTTTTTTAGTGCGTTGAGAATATCGTTCGTCGTCAGTTCTCTGGACTCTTCGAAGGCATCGTACATTCCCGAAATAATAGCCTGCTCAATTTCTGCTCCGCTGAATCCCTCGGCTGCCGTTGCAAGTTTCACGACATCATAGGGCTCTGTCGGGCGACGCCTTTTTTTCAGATGAATCGTGAAAATATCCTCCCGTTCGACCTGTTCCGGCAAATCCACGAAAAAGATCTCATCGAAACGGCCTTTGCGCAACACTTCGGGCGGCAGAATGGTAATATCGTTGGACGTGGCAATCACGAAAACCGGTTTCCTTTTTTCCTGAAGCCATGTGGTAAACGTTCCGAATACACGCGCAGCCGTTCCACCGTCGCTGAAGTTAGAGCTGGCCGTTCCAGAAAATCCCTTTTCGATTTCATCGATCCACAAAATACACGGGCTGATCGATTCCGCCGTCTTAATGGCATGGCGAATATTGGCTTCCGAGGAACCTACGATGCCGCTGAATACACTGCCCACGTCCAGTTTGAGCAGGGGAAGATTCCAATGCGCAGCCACCGCTTTGGCCGTAAGACTTTTTCCGCAACCCTGGGTGCCAACGAGCAGCAGTCCTTTGGGTGAGGGCAATCCAAATTCTGCCGCCCGATCGGAAAAGGCCTCAGCGCGTTTAGTCAACCAGAGCTTCAGGTGCTCGAGTCCGCCCACCTGATCAAAGTTTTCGTCCGGCGAGAAATATTCAAGCGTACCCGATTTACGGATAACCTGCTTTTTTTCTTCAAGCACCTCATATATCGTCATCTCGTCGATAGCTTTTCGGTGCACCACCGATTTGGAAAGAACGTTCTCAAACTCGACAAGCGTCAACCCTTGAGCAGCTTTGAGTAATTTTTCGGTGACGTACGGAGTCAGCGCAACTTTGATGTCGCGGCGCTTTTCAAAAACCTTGAGTGCGTTGCCAAGAGACGTTGATAACTCGGTTATCGTAGGTAGGTCAAAATCAATGATAGCTATGTCTTTTGAAAGTTCAAGCGGAATATTGACCGTGGGAGAAACAAGGATAACCGTCTTGTTGCTCTTGCGAAGCGATTTGGCGAGGTCTCTCAGAAGTCTGCGGACCCGTATCGAATCGACAAAGGCGTGAAAGTCAAACAGAACGAAAATGGCGTTATCCGGTGATGTTGCGATGTGCTGCAGGACAACCTCGGGATCACATTTTGAATCATCCAGTTCGCCGGGCAGTACCTGGTTGTACAAGCCCTGGGTTTGGGTCCAGACAAAAAGCATTTTCCGCAGGTTCACCGCGATCTGGTCAAGCTGGCGCAGAACCCGGTCTTCTTCCCACGATACCAGATAGACCAACGGATATCGGGCTTGAATGTAAATTTCGAGGTCGTGCATACTTGGAAGGTAGCGAATACCGGTATGGGGATCAATAGGAGAGCACGCCGTCTACGAGGATTGGAATTCGATCTTTGGGTAGCGTGATTGCAGGTTTTTTTTGAAGCTGTCGATTTGGGATGCGCGGACTTTCACCGTCATGGTCGTTTGTTGTCCCCGGGTTACCTGAACGACCTTGGCACGAAGATCCTGTATGAAATTACCCAGGAACTCAATGTTTTCATGCCCGGGAATCACTTCGATCGTATTATAAAGAATTCGTACGACCTTTTTAGCGCGTTGGATCGCGTTGAGTCCGGCATCGTGATAGGCCCGCTCAGAAGCAGATGTGCTTTTTTGATCCGGAAGCGGCATCTTCACAACGAGCAGAAGAACGTGTGTAAGTTCGGCATCTTCCAGTAAGTTCAATAACACCTTCGCAGCATCAACACTTTCTTCGTCTGAATGCATCGTGACCTCTGCTTCGGCGGGCAGTCCGATGCGAATAACGTGTGAGGCAACTGCGTCTCCGGCCCACGTCTTTTGCATAGCTTTCAATGCCGTTTGTGCAGCCGACACGGAAACAGCCGGAACCAAGGTGGATTGAAAAGACCAGCCCCTGTCTTCGATTCCGGCTTCAACTTTGGCTTCCACGGTTTTGTATTCATCGCTGTACATAGGCGCCAAGTTAGTCACATTTTGCGGATGAGGAAAGAAAAAATCAGACCATCGGATGCAGAACAACGTTCAGCTCCGGCCGGTACTGGAAGGAATGGTCGATTACGCCACGACTCAATTACAAAGTAGTTTTCAGTCTTTCAATTTCGGCAGCCAATTGCGCCTGCCCTGTCGAATTGGTTACATCCGCACTGAACGACGGGTTCACAGCTTTTACGGCTGTCAAGCTTGAGGTGTAATCTCCCAAAGCGAAATAGTTCTCCGCCTTCAGAACGTGCACATGATCTTTGTCGTAGGACAATCCGTGCTCAAATATCCAATTTGGATCGATACCAAGCGCTTGGTCAGCACGGGTATTGGAATTCGAGTATTGTTTCTGCGCATTCAGAACAAACGCCCATCCGGCGAATAGCGTTGCCGAAACATCCGCATTGAACTGCGTCGAGCCCGCCTGAAAAGAGGATGCAGCCGACGATAATTGGTCCAGCCGAAGATTACTCCATCCGATACCACTGTACGCCTCATAGCCTGTCGGATCAATCGCACCGGCTTGGATAAACTTGGACAATGCGCTGTCATACTGTGCGCTCTGAAACAGGGTCCATCCTTCGGTCACCAATTGGTCGTAGGTTAGCTGTTCCTCAGCGGTTGGACCGCAGGAAAATAGCACCAACCCCGCCAGGACAAATGGAAAAAGTTTTCCCATAGAATCTCCTGCAATACTTCTCGCCGGGACGCTCAGAACCTGGATTTTCATCGATCGGGTTCTGACCGTTTCGAGCTCTGCGAGAAATGGTTTATCTACTTCAATAGTATCATTTTCTGCGTACGCACAAAGGACCGTGTGACCATCCGGTAAAAATAAATACCGGATGCAACTGTCTCCCCGCGTTCATTTTTGCCGTCCCAGACGACCTTGTAGCTCCCAGCCAGTTGTTGACCGCTCTTCAATACTTTGACCTGCTGTCCCAGAAGATTATATACTGCCAGTTTCAAATCGGCATCTTCGGCAAGGTCGTAGGTAATGGTCGTTGACGGATTAAACGGGTTTGGGTAATTCTGGTGTAAGGCAAACGTTTCCGGTACTACGTTACTGCCGGAAAATGTCGGGTCGTAGCCGATCTTGAATTGCCCCAGGGTTGGTGACAAGGCACGAACTCTACGGTCGGACAGATACACCTGACTTCGGAGTTGTTTCCACACACCTCCGTCAAAGCGGTAGACAAACAACTTCGAGGGATCGGTCCAGGTCACCTCTTCGAACAGCAGGTTTATTTCCGCAGGCTCGGCAAGGTCAACTAAGGGGCCGAATTGGTATACCGTTTCATCGTGATCGTTTCGTTGCTGGGCCAGGAAAAACGTCTCTTTTGAAAGGGCTTTGCGTTCCAAGGCCAATCTACCGGAACCATCGGTCGATGTTAGAACGAACGCCAGACCCGGCTTGGCTAACGACGCATTAAAGGACCTGGATTCCGTGGAGGACAAACCATTCACAGATAGACCATACGTACGAATGGTGTACGTTCCGTTCACCGTAAATTCAATGGCACCCTTGTAGATGCGCGGATTGCCCGACTGCTGAGTCATGGACACGGACGATGAATCGTTGCCAAGGAACAACTTCACCTGTGGTGAGCTCTGAAGATTCGTATCAGCGACGACATACAGATCTGCATACTTTGAAAGTGCCGGATTCTGCAATACAGACGTTGACAGCGTCAGCGCCCTCGCCGGCGTGACCGTAATGTTAACCGTGGCCGTATCGCTTCCACCCTGCCCGTCACTCACCACGTAGGTTATCTGATCGGGGCCGCTATAAGTGACGGTTGCCGTGTAATTGATCGTTGAATCTCCGGTATTTATCAGGGCAGACCCATTAGCCGGCCCGGACAGCAGGCTCATGATGGACAACACATCCCCATCCACATCCGTATCATTGCGGAGTACGGTTAACGTGACCGTTGGCCCTGCAAGAACGGTAATGGCATCATCCGAGGCGATCGGCATATCATTGACCGACGCGACATCGACGGTGAAAGAATCCACGGCCGTTGCCCCGCTGTCGTCCGTGGCGGTCATGACCACTGTTGTCAATCCGTTGGCATTGGCGATCCCATACAGGGTCAGTAACGAACCGTTAAGAGAAACAGTTACGATGGCATTGCTGATCGTGACGGAAAATCGGAGACTATCCCCGCACAGCTTGATATTGGAATCGGAAAATACAGTTGTCAAATCTGCCACAAAGATGGAGTCAAAATCCTCATTGGGATTGACAGTCGGCAGTGACATGAGAACGTTCGGAGCCTTGTTGAGAATAACTGCCGATGAATCAACCACAAACTGGTGAACATAGTCCACGCTCTTGTTTCCACCGGCGTCTTGGGCTGTCATATGAAGTTCGTAGGTGCTGTCCTGCATAAGGCCCATCAGTTTTGCGCAAAACTCAACTGTGACGTCTGCTCCCTGCGCAAAATCGATAACCGACATGGGTGTCGAGTTTACACCGCCTTGCCTCAAGTAGTATTCAACCGAGGAGATATCTGCCGGAGTATCACCGCTTCCAGCAGCTTCCGCCAAAAACGGCCGGCTGAAAGCCTGACTCCAATTGCCATCAGAATCCTGTCCACGAACATAGAGAATATGGATTCCGGCACGCTGCGTATCCAGGGTTGCTGAAAAACTTCTTATCACGTCGGTTCCTGCGGTAAGCGAAAGTCGTGTACCCATTCCGAAACCCGGGTCGAAGTCAACAAAATATTCAGCGGTAATCATATTTGGCAGGGCGTCAATCGTTCCGCGAGCTTCGACTAAAACCGGACGTGCAGTCGTCAGGCTCCATAAGCCATTAGCTGCCCGGGCTCTTGTGTAGAAAATATGAATGCCGGGGTTGAGCGCCGACATGTCTGCCGTGAAACTCGACGTATCGTTGGTTGTCCCGGCAACGGTTATCGGCGCACCCTGACTAAAACCGGGATCGGTATCGAAAAAATATTCGGCCGAAGCCAGATTGGAGGTGGGTTCGGTAACACCTGTAGCATCCTTGACGAAGGGCTTGGAATAAACAACGGACCAATTCCCCGACGCATCCACCCCGCGCAAATAAATAACATGCAGGCCGTTGGTAAGGCCGCTCAAGTCTGCGACGAAATTCGAAATTACGTCGGTACCGGGCGTCACCGATATGGCTGTTGCATTTCCATAGCCGGGATCGCTGTCCACGTAATATTCTGCACTTACGATATCAGGCAGCGGATCGGTTGTCGCAGAACTTTCTTTCAAAAAAGGTTTCGAATAAGTTTGACTCCACTGTCCATTGGCATCCACGCCCCTCACATACAACACATGCAGACCATCATTTAAGCCGGTCAAATCGACCAAGAAGCTCTCCGTGCGGTCCGACCCGGATGTTACCGCGATAGCCGTACCAAGACCATTACCCGGATCGGTGTCCATGTAATATTCTGCGGCCACAATATTGGGTACAGAACTGAGCGGTGTATTGGGTTCCTTAAGAAAAACCTGTGAGTAAGGAAGGCTCCATCCGGAATCGTTCATCGCCCGAACATACAACACGTGTATGCCGTCCGGGAGGGAACTGAGGTCGGCGGTGAAATTGAGCGTAATATCGGTGCCCGGCGTAACGGAAATGGCTGTTGCACTTCCATACCCTGGATCGGCATCGATGTAGTATTCTGCCCGTGAAACGGAACCCTGGGCTACAAGCATGGATGAACAGAGGAGAATCAAAAGAATTAACTTCTTCATGATGTTCTCCGGTCTGTAGAATGGACGTGCATTAATTGTGTGACTTCACTTTAATGGTAACCGGTAATCCTTGGGCTGCAGAACCGGAAATGGGCGCGCTCATGAAATACACCGTGGGAATGGGCGGCAGTCCGGCGATAACATAGGGTGAATTTCCGCCATACATACCGCAGTCTTCCCCGCTGAGACCGGCACCAATTGCAGGGGAGCCTGCGGCCAACTGCCATTTGGCATCCGGCGAACCAGACAACGTAAAAACCGTGGCCATACTCCGGCCTGACTTGTTCCCATTCTGCTCGCTGCTGAACGTAGTGTCACTTGTAATATTGTTGCGGGGCACTATAGAGCTTGCTGAGAAGCTCCCGGAGTAGATAATATTGTTATCAAAACTTCCCGTAGCTGCGTTCATGCCCACCGCCGACCCGGTATTTACCTTGAAGATATTGTTGGTAACATACACGGTCGCTCCGGTAGGAACGGTCAAGCCTCCGCCGCCGTTGGTAACCTCTACGTAGTTGTTCGAAATAATAATATTCGTATTGTTGCTGCCGATTTGGATCGTTGCTGCGCAACAGTAATTGTACGACAGATAGTTTTGGACAATGATGATGTTGCTCAGATTTGAATTCGTGCTAATGAATGCCGTCGTCAGTCTGTTCCTGCGAATCGTAATATTACTTGTATTGATTTGTATGGAGTTGGTGAAGGTAAGGCCCTGGACAATACTCCCCTCAGAACCGCTGTTAAGGGCCATATAGCTGGTGATCGTTGCGGCCGCGGTATTGGCTTGTTGGTCCAGGTTTTCTGCCAGAAAATAGCCCGGTCCGAAGATATAGAGCTTCTTTGTCACCGTCACTGTTGCGCCATAATTCAAGGCGGACCCGACGACATAAATGGTGTCACCTGCCTGCACACTGCCCGAAGAAACTGCAGTGCTTAACGCGGTAAAATCTGCCGCTGAATTCCCCGGATTATTATCCACGGTCCAGATTTTGGCTTGTACGACCGAAGCCGACAAAGCAACAACGCAAAATAGTGACATGAACGTTTTCATGGAAACCTCCTGGTGGTTTGATATCGAAGTACGAATTGTGACTTAATTTGCCGAAAAGCGAATGGACACTTAGCCCGAAAGCAGATTCCCGACGTACATGCAGGCGCAGCTCTGGACGAGTAACGAGTTCCGACTCTTGTCTGATAGGTATATAACATTAAAGGCCAAAAGCCTCGCTAAGTCAAGCCAACGGCGGGATTTTCCCGAAATTTCACTTGACATCGCGTATTTCGTATACTACTATTACAAAGTACTTTGTATAGCAAAGTAAATAACTTAACCGATTGCAGGAGGA